>CAZGNO010000041.1:0-32382 GCA_964527785.1 uncultured Chitinophagaceae bacterium | reverse complement strand
AGAGGTCACCGGTTCAATCCCGGTCATCAGCTCTTCGATGATAAATCCTACGGGTGTAGCTCAATTGGCAGAGCGGCGGTCTCCAAAACCGTAGGCTGGGGGTTCAAGTCCCTCCTCCCGTGCTGAGACAGTAAAGTTTGATCTTTTTACACTCACATAATTTCGTAACAACTCCATCGCTATCATGATAGTAAAAATCAAAGAAATATTCGGTGATGTCGGAAAAGAAATGAAAAAAGTTTCCTGGCCCACCAGACAACAGCTCAAGGAATCTACACTCGTTGTTATCGGAACATGCTTCACACTAACACTTTTTGTGTGGTTTGTTGATGTGATAATGACATTTGTGATACAAAAACTTATTTTTTAAGTTGCTTGCTTTGCCTCGTTTGGCTTCAATACGTTTTAGGATACAGCAAAAGTAAGTACCATATCATTTATTTCTCGAGAGTTTTACCCCGATGGACGAGCAAACAACACAACCGGAAGTTCCTGAATCGGAAAATCCACTGAAATCTGAGCCAAATCCATATAAATGGTATGCATTGCGTACCTATACAGGGCATGAGCAAAAAGCAAAAACAGGAATTGAACAGGAACTCAAACGATTGCACTTAGAAGATAAAATCCGTAATATCATTATTCCGCAAGAAACAGTTTTTGAAGTTCGTAACGGTAAAAGACGCACCAGAATAAAGAATTTTTTACCGGGTTATTTACTTGTCGAAGTTATTTTAGATAAGAAACTCAAAGAGATTATCGTTACATCGCCTTCTATCGTTGGGTTCGTTGGTACGAAAAACGAAGCGGCTGCTCTACAATTAGAAGAAGTTAACAGAATTTTAGGCAGGGTGGAAGAGCGTAAAAATGTGGCAACCATCGAAATTAGCTTTTCGGTGGGTGACCCGGTTAAAGTTATTGAAGGACCGTTCGAGGGATTCAATGGAACGGTAAAAGAAGTAAATAACGAAAAACAAAAATTGAAAGTAGAAGTAGGTATTTTGGGACGTAAAACTCCGGTTGAACTTGACTTTAGCGGCGTAGAGATGGAAAACCATTGATATTCCGGCTTCTCTAATTGTCTTGTGTAAAACTTGATTGTACTGAACAATAAGCAGTCCTTAGCAAATGAATTGCCGAATCCTCTGTGACACATTCCCCAAATAATATTTGGCTAATTAAGGGTGGAGAGGCGAGTAAATTCAGAAGACCGCTTCGTAATGGCAGATTTATTAAATATAGATAATTTGTTCACATTTAAGAATATCCGACAATGGCAAAGAAAGTAATAGGATCATTTAAACTTCAACTCAAAGCGGGACAAGCAACAATGGCACCTCCGGTAGGTCCTGCGTTCGGTCAGCGCGGCTTGAGCGGTATGGAGTTCGTAAAGCAATTTAACGCCAAAACAGCAAAAGACGGTGATTCGATTATACCGGCGGTAGTTACCTACTATTCGGATAAATCGTTTACATTTATCCTCAAATCTCCTCCGACTCCCACATTGATTACCAAAGCAGCTGCACTTCCTAAAGGTTCTGCTGAGCCGAACCGTACTAAAGTAGGTAAGCTCACATTGTCACAAGTGGAGGCAATAGCAAAGCTGAAAATGAATGATATGAATTGCGATACGATGGAAAGCGCAATGAGTATGGTTCGCGGAACTGCTCGCAGCATGGGTGTTACAATCGAAGAATAAAATTTATAACAGCCGAACAGCTGTCTCTTTTGCGGCATATAATGCCGTTTTGTGTTAAAATCTGTTGTTGAACTAGAAGATAAACAAAATAATGAAAAAGCACGGTAAAAGATTTAAAGCAACCCTGAAAACATTTGATATTGCCAAAGAATTCAATTTCATTGAAGCAATTAAGACTGTAAAGAAAAACGCGACTGCAAAATTCGACGAATCGTTCGATATTGCTATTCGCTTGGGTGTTGACCCTCGTAAAGCCGACCAATTAGTGCGCGGAACTGTATCTCTTCCTCATGGAACAGGTAAAACAGTTCGTGTGTTGGTAATGGCTAAAGCCCCTAAAGACCAAGAAGCACTTGCTGCAGGAGCAGATCACGCAGGATTTACAGAGTATATAGAAAAATTGCAGTCCGGTTGGGCTGAAATTGACGTGATTATCGCAACTCCCGATGTAATGGGTGAAGTCGGTAAGCTCGGTCGTATTCTCGGACCCCGCGGCTTGATGCCAAATCCTAAAAGCGGAACTGTTACCTTTGATGTTGCAAAAGCAGTCGCAGAGGTAAAAGCCGGTAAAATTGAATACCGCGTAGATAAATCCGGTAATATTCACGCATCTGTCGGCAAATGTTCATTCGATGAGAATAAACTTGCCGATAATCTCCATACTTTCTTCGGAAGTATTCTCCGCGCAAAACCGCAAACAGCTAAAGGCAAATACGTAAGAAGTATTGCTTTCAGCTCTACAATGGGACCCGGTGTTCGGGTTACAGAACAGTCTCTTACAGTAGCACACGAATAATACTGTTCGTTTCGGTAAGAGATTCAATTAATGTCTATTACGCACTTGCTTTTGGTGGGGCGATGCTTCTACCGGGTTGTAAAATTCGGATTCGTCTCCCAAAGCACTATTATTATTCAGGAGATCACGCAGTCATGGTAACAAAAGAAAAAAAACAGGAATTAGTTGATGAATTGGTAGGTTTGCTGCGCGACGCTAAGGGTTTGTATTTTGTTGATTATTCGAAAATGACGGTTAAAGAATCGAATGCGATTCGCGCCGAATTTAAAGAAAAAGGCGTTAAATTCAAAGTAGCTAAGAATACTCTTATTCTCCGCGCATTGAAAGAAATTGGTGAAGTTGAAATACCTGAGAAGAAACTGTTTGGACAAACAGGTATCGCTCTCGGCTATTCCGACCCAATTGCTCCTGCAAAAATTCTTCGTACGTTCGTCGAAAAAAACAACAAACTCAATCTTAAAGTTGCCGTTATCGAAGGGCAAATATTTGAAGGTTCACAGCTTAAACAAGTTTCGGAACTACCTACAAGAGCGGATATCGTAGCAGCTATATTAGGCAGCTTGGATTCTCCAATCACAGGTATTATCGGTTCAATCAATGCTGTTATGCGGGATGTATCTTCACTTGTTGAAGAAGTTGCAAAAAAGAAAGCAGCATAAGTCCATATAACAAGCACGTAATCTATGCCTTTCAGGCATTAAAAAACAAAAAACAAACATATTTTATTTATCTTTTTAGGAGAACTGCAATGTCAGCAATTGTAGATGAATTAGTAGAAAAAATCAGCAATCTTACCCTTTTGGAAGCATCTGAATTAAAGAAAGCACTTGAAGAAAAATTCGGCGTAACTGCAGCAGCACCAATGATGATGGCAGGACCGGCGGCAGCAGCAGGACCGGCAGCAGTAGTTGAAGAGCAAACAGAATTCGATGTTGAGCTTACAGACGGCGGAGCGCAAAAATTGAATGTTATCAAGGCGATTCGTGAAATCACAGGTTTAGGTCTCAAAGAAGCTAAGGACTTAGTAGAAGGCGCACCAAAAATCGTGAAAGAACAAGCACCGAAAGAAGAAGCAAATAACATTAAGAAGAAACTTGAAGAAGCCGGTGCAAAAGTTACCTTGAAGTGATTTTCTGCATTTTTTCGTCTTGAATGCTGCATAACTCGGATAAAGTTTATGCAGATAGTAGAAAAGTAAAAAAGAAATAGTTGAAACTGTTTCTTAATGATAAATTTAGGATTAGATTTTCGCCTACGGAAGAAAAACTTCCCCGGCAAAAAATAACTCATGCAAAATGCACATACAGTTTTGCACAAAAATATCTAAGGATTTCTCGACCACCTTTTCCCCGGAAATAGTGGTCGGGAAATCCTAATTTTTTCATACGACAAAAAACCTAAGAAACAGCGACAGCATTGTATGTCCGTCCAATTTTCTCTGATTTTATTTCGTAATCGAAATTACAAATAAGGAGTTCTTCTGTGAAGATAAAAACATTTTCGCATCCCGGAACGATTGTTCGTCTCCGTGATCGCATCAACTTTGCACATCGTCCGGCTGACGAGTCAATTTACCCCGATTTACTTAATCTTCAACTTGATTCATACCAAGAATTTCTTCAGGAAGAAGTTCCACCCTCGCAACGTAAGGCGTCAGGGTTGCAGCAGGCATTCCTTGCTAATTTTCCTATCGAAGACAATTCCGAAGTTTTTCAATTGGAATTTATCGAATATTCCGTCGAAAAACCAAAATATAATGAAGATGAATGCCGTGAGCGCGAACTGACTTTTGCTAAAGCATTAAAAGCAAAGCTTCGCCTTTCGAGCAAGGCAGATCCGTCTTCAGAAGATTATATTGATCCTATCGAGCAGGAAGTATATTTAGGGAATATACCTGCTATGACTGCTCGCGGAACGTTCATTATCAACGGAGCAGAGCGTGTGATTGTTGCCCAACTGCACCGTTCTCCGGGAGTGTTTTTCGATGACGCGGTGCATCCGAACGGTACTAGGATTTTTACTGCACGTATAATTCCTTTCAAGGGGTCTTGGGTGGAATTTACTACCGATATTCACGATGTAATGTATGCGTATATAGACCGTAAAAAGAAATTTCCGGTTACTACATTACTACGCGCATTGGGTTTTTCTTCTGATGAGCAAATTTTGAATTTGTTTGATATGGCGGTTGAAGTTCCTGCTTCAGATATTAACGAGGGCTTTATCGGTCGTCGTATCGGATCGGACGTTATTGACCGTTCTACAGGAGAAATTATCGCAACTCGCGATATGATTATAGATGAGCCGCTCTTGGATATTATCAAAGAAGCGGACTTGATTAATGTTCGTTTCTTTAAATACGAGAATTCTGCAGATGAGCCGGTACTGGCGAAGACACTTGCAAAGGACACTTCCCGTACTCGGGAGGATGCTCTTGAGGCAATTTACCGTCAATTACGTTCAACGGATGCTCCTGATGTTGAAACAGCAGCTGCACTTCTCGACAAATTATTTTTCAATCCGAAACGTTATGATTTGGGGATTGTAGGTCGTTTCCGTATTAATGACAAACTTCACCTCGATGCTCCGCCAGATCATACGACGCTCAGAATTGAAGACATCATTGCGATTATTCAATATTTGATAGAGCTTCACGGACAAAAACACAATGTGGATGACATTGACCACTTGGGCAACCGCCGAGTGAGAACAGTGGGCGAACAACTTTCAGCGCAATTTAATCTCGGTTTATCACGTATGTCGCGGACAATCAAAGAGCGGCTAAGCGTGCACGACGGCGAAACAACTACTCCGGCTGAACTTGTTAATGCACGTACTATTACAAGCGTTATCAATCAATTCTTCGGAACGAATCAGCTTTCGCAGTTCATGGACCAGACTAATCCATTATCAGAGCTTACCCACAAACGCCGTACATCGGCTCTCGGACCCGGCGGTCTTACCCGTGAGCGTGCAGGTTTTGAGGTTCGTGACGTTCACTATACGCATTATGGTCGTCTTTGCCCGATTGAAACACCGGAAGGTCCGAACATCGGTTTGATTTCGTCGCTTTCGATTCATGCCCGTATCAATAGGTTTGGATTTATTGAAACGCCGTATCACAAAGTTGAAAACGGCAGGGTAATGGAAGAAATCGAATATCTGACCGCAGAAAAAGAAGAAGGAAAACTTATCGCTCCGGCTTCGACTGAAGTTAATAAGGAGAATATGATTGTAGGAGAGCGTGTTAAGGCACGTCTTTCCGGCGACTTCTTGGTGGTATCTCCCAAAGATATTGAGTATTTGGATATTACAACCGACCAGATTACAAGTCCTGCGGCATCGCTTATTCCATTCTTGGAACATGATGATGCTAACCGTGCTTTGATGGGCTCGAATATGCAACGCCAAGGTGTGCCTTTGCTTATTCCGAAAGCTCCGCTTATCGGAACAGGTATGGAGGCACGTGTGGCTCATGATTCCCGTGCATTGACAGCAGCAGAAGGTGACGGGGTTGTGGAATATGTTTGCTCGGATTATATCCGTATTCGCTACGATGATATTCGCAGTGACAACGAAAAATTAGTATCGTTCGATACTGAAAATACAAAAACATATCGCCTCTTGAAGTTCTTCAGAACCAACCAGGATACATGTATCAACCAGCATCCGCTTGTAGTTGCAGGGCAGCGTGTGAAAAAAGGTCAGCCGCTTGCAGACGGTGCGGCAACCGAAAAAGGTGAACTGGCTCTCGGACAAAACGTACTTGTTGCGTTCATGCCTTGGCGGGGTTATAACTTTGAGGATGCTATTATCATTTCCGAGCGTTTGGTAGCCGAGGATATTTATACCTCAATTCACATTGAAGAATCAACCCTTCAAGTGCGTGATACAAAACGGGGCGAAGAAGAATTTACTAAGGAAATCCCGAATGTAAGCGAAGAAGCTACAAAGGATTTGGATGATTTTGGTATTATTCGTGTCGGTGCAAAAGTACGGGAAGGTGATATTCTCATCGGTAAAATTACTCCAAAAGGTGAAACCGACCCGACACCGGAAGAAAAATTGCTTCGTGCGATTTTCGGTGATAAAGCTGGGGACGTAAAGGATGCTTCGATGAAAGCATCACCGGGACTAAAAGGTGTGGTAATCAATACCAAACTGTTCAGTCGCCGTGTGATGTCGAGCGATGACCAAGTTCGCCAGGAAGAGAAAAAACGCCAAGAGCAAATCTCAAAGCGTGAACAAAAAACGCTGAAAATGCACGAAGAGGAAACAGCACGCAGATTAGCTAAACTTGTTGGAGGCATGACAGTTCTCGGTGTCCGTATGACCAACGACACTATCCTGTTCCGTGGCGGTACGAAGATTGAAGCTAAGGATGTCATGGCTAAATTCGACGACGGTTCATTGAAACTTGAATTCCTTGATGTAGAACCTGATTGGTTCAACGACGACGAAAAGATGTCACTTGTACGCCAATTGATTCACAATTACGGTATTCAGAAGAACGACATCATTGCAACTTCCCGTGCCGAACGCAATAAAATTGCAGCCGGTGACGAATTGCAACCGGGTATTCTTCAAATGGCGAAAGTATATGTTGCCAAAAAACGTAAGCTCCAAGTGGGTGACAAGATGGCGGGACGTCACGGTAACAAAGGTATCGTCTCGAAAATCGTTGCTATTGAAGATATGCCGTTCTTGCCTGACGGAACACCTGTTGATATTGTTCTGAATCCTCTTGGCGTACCTTCGCGTATGAACTTGGGTCAGCTGTACGAAACCGCTCTCGGATGGGCAGCCAAGAAATTGGGTGTTCATTTTGCAACGCCGATTTTTGACGGTGCTACATGGGATCAAGTGGGTGATTATCTCGAAAAAGCAGGACTTCCACGTACCGGTAAAACAATTCTATATGACGGACGGACAGGCGATCAGTTCGACCACGTGATTACAGTTGGAGTGATTTATATGCTCAAACTGTCCCACCTTGTAGAGGATAAAATCCACGCAAGGTCTATCGGACCATACTCGCTTATTACACAGCAACCGCTTGGTGGTAAGGCGCAGTTCGGTGGTCAGCGTTTGGGAGAAATGGAAGTATGGGCACTTGAAGCATACGGTGCTGCCCATACACTTCAGGAAATGCTTACCGTCAAGTCGGATGATGTGCAAGGTCGTGCAAAGATGTACGAAACGATTGTAAAAGGCGAGAATATGCCGAACCCGAACATACCGGAATCATTCAATGTTCTTGTACGTGAATTACAAGGGTTGTGCTTGGATATTATTATTGAATAAGATTCAGCAGGTTACGTAAGTATTGATATTTAATTGATATGATTGAAGGCAGATAAAGAAATAAAACTTTATTTTGTCATTCTGAACGCAGTGAAGAATCTCAGTCTCGTTAATAAAAGAATCATGCAGGCGGAGATTCTTCGGTCGAAGACTTCCTCAGAATGACTGCAAATTATTAAGATTTGCACAATCAATAATACTTGATGTGTTTCTTACTTCGTAATTGTATCGGTCAGTCGAAGATTGAAAAATTGAAAAAATAAAACAAACTTTTAGAACTTTTAGAGGAGAAAAATCCATGCAATCCCATTCTATTCCTAGAAAAGGATTTTCTCAAATTACTATTAAAATTGCCTCGCCGGACGAAGTGCTTAACCGCTCTCACGGCGAAGTAACAAAACCTGAAACCATTAACTATCGTTCGTTTCGTCCTGAAAAAGACGGTCTTTTCTGTGAAAAGATTTTTGGACCGATTCGAGACTGGGAATGTGCGTGCGGTAAATACAAACGTATTCGTTACAAAGGAATCGTTTGTGACCGTTGCGGTGTAGAAGTAACTCAAAAATCTGTACGCCGTGAGCGCATGGGACATATTATGCTCGCAGTTCCTGTGGTTCATATATGGTTCTTGCGTTCATTGCCTAGCAAAATCAGCCATTCGCTCGGTATGCCTACCAAAGATGTTGAGCGTATTGTCTATTATGAATCGTATGTAGTTGTTCAGCCGGGCAGTACGGGCTTGCAAGTAAAAGATTTGCTCACCGAAGAGCAATATCTGGAAGTACTTGCATCGCTTTCAAACGCCGAGCGTAATTTGGATGACGATGATGCCAAGAAGTTTATCTGCTTAATCGGCGGTGAAGCTATCAAGGAACTCCTCAGACGCATTGACCCCGAAGCTGAATATTACCGTATGCGTGAGCAATTACGTGAAGAAACAGCAGTCACAAAGAAAACGGAAGCCCTCAAGCGTCTCCGTATTCTTGAATCATTCCTTCCACCGGATGGCGCACAAACGCCTAATAAACCGGAGTGGATGGTATTGGATGTTGTGCCTGTTATTCCTCCCGATTTGCGTCCGCTTGTGCCACTCGAAGGCGGAAGATTCGCTACTTCGGATTTGAACGACCTCTATCGTCGTGTTATTATCCGTAATAACCGTTTGCGCCGTTTGATTGATATTAAAGCACCGGAAGTTATTCTCCGTAATGAAAAACGGATGCTTCAGGAATCGGTTGATGCGCTGTTTGATAACAGCCGCCGTTCGGTTCGCAGTGAATCACAACGTGCGCTCAAATCACTTGCCGATACGCTTAAAGGTAAAACAGGACGTTTCCGTCAGAACTTGCTCGGTAAACGTGTGGATTATTCCGGTCGTTCGGTTATTGTGGTAGGTCCTGAATTGAAAATTCACGAGTGCGGTTTACCGAAGGATATGGCGGTTGAACTGTTTAAGCCGTTTGTTATCCGTAAGCTGATAGAGCGCGGACACGTGAAAACTGTGAAAAGCGCGAAAAAGCTCGTAGAACGCAAGACCAACGAAGTATGGGATATTCTCGAAAAGGTAATTGATGGACACCCAATTATGCTCAACCGTGCTCCTACTTTGCACCGTTTGGGTATTCAAGCGTTCCAACCGCGTCTTATCGAAGGTAAGGCATTGCAGCTTCACCCTCTTGTTTGTACAGCGTTCAACGCTGACTTTGACGGTGACCAAATGGCGGTTCACGTTCCGCTCAGCCACGAAGCACAGCTCGAAGCATTGCTTCTGATGCTTGCTCCGCACAATATCATGCATACTCAGCACGGCGACCCTATCACCGTTCCTTCGCAGGACATGGTGTTGGGTGCATACTACCTTACGAAATTACGCCGTGGTGCTCCCGGTGAAGGCAAGCAGTTCTATTCGCCTGACGAAGTGATTATTGCGTACAATTCTTTAAAGCTAGACCTTCATGCTAAAATAAAAGTCCGTATGAAAGGTAAGTTGGTTGAAACGACTACCGGACGTATTCTCTTCAATCAGGTTGTGCCGGAAGCAATGGGTTATTTGAATGAACTTCTTACAAAAAACCGTTTGCGTCAGATTATCGGTCAATGTTTCCGCAAGGCGGGACCTGCGAAAACAGTTGAGTTCTTGGATGCGATGAAGGAAATGGGCTTCACCTTTGCAACCAAAGGGGGACTTTCGGTGGGAATCCACGATGTGGTTATTCCTGCTGAAAAAGAAGTCATTATCAAAAAAGCACAGGAAACTGTTGATACAATCGAAGAATACTATCAAAACGGTGTTATTACTGCCGGTGAACGCTATAACAAGATTATTGATACGTGGTCTACAGCTACAAACCGTGTTGCTGACCGTCTCTATTCCGACCTTCAAAAAGCGGACGAAGGATTTAATCCTTTCTGGATGATGTTGGACTCGCAGGCACGGGGTTCTAAAGAGCAAATCCGTCAGCTTGCAGGTATGCGGGGTCTTATGGCTAAGCCGCAGAAATCGCAGACAGGTTCGAGTGCGGAGTTGATTGAAAACCCGATTATCTCGAACTTCAAAGAAGGTCTTACCATTCTTGAATACTTCATCTCGACACACGGTGCGCGTAAAGGTCTTGCCGATACAGCTCTTAAAACAGCGGATGCGGGATATTTGACACGCCGTTTGCATGATGTGGCTCAAGATATGATTATTTCGCAACTTGATTGCGGAACGATTCGCGGTATGGATATGAAGGCACTCAAAGAAGGCGAAGACATCAAAGAACCTCTCGCAGAGCGTATCTTGGGTCGTGTTGCCCTTATGGATATAATAAATCCTGTGACTGACAAGGTAATTGTAAAGAGCGGGGTAATCATTACCGAAGACATCGCTCAGAAAATTGCCGAATCGTCAATTGAATCCGTACTAATTCGCTCAGTGCTTACGTGTGAATCACGTCGAGGTATCTGTGTGAAATGTTACGGTAGAAACATGGCGACAGGTCAGCAAGTGGATGTAGGCGAAGCAGTCGGAACTATCGCTTCACAGTCTATCGGTGAGCCGGGTACACAGCTTACACTCCGTACATTCCACACGGGAGGTACTGCATCGCTTGTGGCTTCGCAATCTACAGTTATGGCGAAATTCGACGGTATTATACAGTTTGAAAATATAAAAACGGTAAATTACAACGAAGAAGAAGGTCAGGTTCACGTGGTAACTAGCCGAAGCGGGGTTATTAACCTCGTAGAAGCAGATAGCAATCGTATCCTCACGAAATATGACGCTATGTACGGCGCGGTTCTGAAAATCAATGACGGACAGCGTGTTACCAAGGGCGAGATGATTTATGAATGGGATCCGTACAATGCCGCGATTATTACCGAAAAACCGGGACGTATTCGCTACAAAGACCTTCTCCCGAACATTACATTCCGTGAAGAGAATGACGAGCAGACAGGACACATTACACGGTTGGTTATTGAATCGCGTGACCGTTCCAAAATGCCTGCAATCGAAATCGTGGACGAAGCGGGCATGGTAATTCAAACGTATGTTATTCCGATTCGCGCTCAGATTACCGTTGATAATGATGAAGTGGTCGGTATCGGTGCTAAACTTGTTAAAATTCCGAGAGATCTCGGACGGATGAGAGATATTACGGGAGGTTTGCCGCGTGTTACCGAGCTTTTCGAAGCACGTGCACCTCAAAATCCTGCTATCGTTGCCGAAATTGACGGTCTTATCTCGTTCGACAAGGCAAAACGCGGTCAGCGTACTGTTGTTGTAACAAGTTTGGACGGTCAAACCCGTTCTGAAAATACTGTGGCAACAAGTAAATACTTGCTTGTGCAAGAAGGTGATTTGGTACGTGCCGGTGACAGATTGACCGACGGTTCGATTAACCCGCACGATATTCTCCGTATCAAAGGTGCAAATGCCGTACAAGAGTATTTGACCAATGAAATTCAGGAAGTGTACCGTATGCAAGGTGTGAAGATTAACGATAAGCACATCGAAATTATCGTTCGTCAGATGCTCCAAAAGGTAAAAATCAGTGATTCGGGCGATTCAACCTTCCTTGAGAATGATCAGATTGACAAGATTCAATTCTCAGACGAAAATGATATGCTCAAAAACCACGTGGTTATTACCGAAAAAGGCGATTCACGTCTCAAAGTGGGTCAGTTGGTAAGCAAAAAGCGTTTCCGTGAAGTTAATTCCGACCTTAAGAAAAAGGATAAAGTATTAGTGGAGGCACGTGCAGCAGAACCTGCAAGTGCAGATCCTCTCTTGCTCGGAATTACTCAGGCGTCGCTCCAAACTGAAAGCTGGCTGTCGGCTGCTTCGTTCCAAGAAACTACCCGTGTGCTTGCTGATGCTTCGGTATCGGCTAAGACAGACAAACTTGCAGGTCTCAAAGAAAACATCATCCTTGGTCAGCTTATCCCGGCAGGTACGGGACTTCGCAGATACCAGGACATGGTGGTAACGAGCCAAGTAGGGAATATCTTTGGTGCAGATGCCATTATGGAAGAAGCCGGAGAAGCCGAATCCGACGGTTCGGACGGTTTCCGTAAATTAGGTAAACGGAGAATATCTATCTAAGGATATTGTTCTGCTGAATAATAAGCCGCTTCCCGGTACAAAAGGGGAGCGGCTTTTTTTTTGTTTAGGTTGGTGAGGAATAACCTCATAAACTACAATTTTTTCCTAAAAGAGTAGGTACAGATTGTAGTATTGTATATATTCGTAAGTCTTTTAAATATTCTTCTACCATCAAGAACTCCAATTCGACATATCCGATATGCCGAACGGCACATATATAATTACTGCGCGTCAAAATGATAAAATCCACACATTCAAGGTAGTGAAAGGGCAATAGAACAAAGTTGCAAGGACATTAGACAGCTAAAATCACCTATGAAATATCCGTCAGTTCTGTAGAAATTTATTTGATTTGAAAAGATACCAATTGCTATTTTTGTGAGCGATGCTGTACATATTTATCTCTCTAGATATATACTGTATGTAAGTACTCTGCATAAATTTGCGTCTATATACTATTCCAAACCACTTCACTCAAAATAAGGAGAAACCATAATGAAAGCAATTGTAATATTCGCAGCTACACTCTGCATTGCATTGAATGCCTGCGATGGCGTCATTGACCCTCCGGCATCAAATACTCAAATATTGCCTCTCAAAGTAGGAAACTGGTGGCAATACACTACCGAACTAAGCTCCAATTCAAACGCATATTGGGAATGGAAAGTGACAGGTACAAAGCAGTTCAACAACAACAAACAATATTATGTTCTCACGAAAGCATCCCATAGTTCAACAGGTACAGTAGATTCGGATACGAGTTTTTTGCGGTATGAATCTGATGATCTGATGCAATATTCTGTTTCAGAAGGTATAGAATCTGTACTGTTCGATGCCCCATTCAAAGTAGTTCCATACGACAGCATTATGCCGCTCAAAGGACATTTTGTAATGGATGATAAAGTTCGTGTGGAAACTCCGGCAGGGGTATTTGAAAACTGCCTGGATTTTGTAGATAATTATCCTTATCACACCGACCCAAGCCACGATGTAATGGCATATGGGGTTGGGTATGTTAGGATGTGGGGTTTCAGATGGACGTACCGGCTCAAAGCGTACCATCTCAATTGATTAAGATTGATATATGGGAAAATTGTAATCAAATTAATGTGTTTTGGTAATGTCGGTTGTTACAACCGACATTACCAAAACGTCTTTATAGAATAGCAGTTGTTTGTCGCTGTGTATTGAATAGATGTAATTTAGACCTTGAAGGTTTTCGAAAACCTTCAAGGTCTAAGGATGTATGAAAAAAGTATTTTACAACCATTCACCTATAGGTGGTGTACAACCGTCATAACTTAAAATAGCCCTAATGGTTTCATATGAAACTATTAGGGCTATTCTATTGCTAATCTAATTTACCTCACCACAACAAACGGAGTGCAACTGCAACTCTTCTCGACAATTACCTTTGCTTTCTCTGCTGATTCCTTTGATGTATATTCCCCTATAAACACGGCATACTTTACTCCTGCTTCACCAGTCTTTTCGACTACTGTTGCGCGGAGTCGTTTTTGCTTGTACAGTTTTACCTGTGTTTCAGCAGTTTCTTTTGAGTCGTAGCTACCTACTTGTAAACTCCATGTATCCTTTTTATCTGTATCTTCTTTTGGAGGCGAGGTGTTTACATCAGTTTTAGGTGTAGTTTTCACTTCAACTTTAGTAGTTGCTGCTTTAGCTGCTTTTGGGTCGGCAGGTTTCTTTTCTGTGGACTTTGCTTGTGTTTTAATATCAGTTGGCTTTGCCGCTTTTTTTGTAACGGTCGGTTTTGCCGGCGTTTTCGCATCAGCAGGTTTAGCAGATGCTTTTGTATCTGCCGGTTTGGCAGTTGATTTCACCTCAGCTTGTTTTGTTTCAACCGGTTTCACTGCTGTTTTTGCATCAACAGGTTTTGCTGCTTTTGTTTCCGGTTCTTTTGTTTCGGTTGCTTTAGCTGTGCTTGGTTTGGTTTCTGAAGGGGCTTCCGGAGTGGTTGTTGCTTTGGTTTCAGTTACAGGAGATATACTTTTTTCAGTTAATTTGGCTACGCCGACAGTCGCTTTTACCATTTCTGATGCATTAAGCAGAAACTCCGATTGAGGGTATTTTTCACGATAGACTTTTAATTCCTTTCGGGCTCGAGCAGTGTCGCGTTTTAATGCATAAAATTGAACGATTCTCCACTGCGAATCATCCGACCACTCGCATTCAGGATGTTCTTTGATTATTTTCTCGTAAATTTTCAATGCACGGGCTGCATCTTCTAGCACAACTCCATGTAAAAACTGAATACCGGGATCGTCAGGGAACTCCGCCAATAAGTCCGGTAATTCGCGCTTTACTTCTTCTACTTTCCCCATTGCAACAGCTTGCAAACGATTACGTACAAGCGATGCTTGAGAGAAAGAAGTATGGACGGCTATGAGAAATACAACCACTGTGCAGAGAATTTTCATAGAATTGAGAGCTTAATGAGCATATTGTAATTTCAGTCATACCCAAATTACGGAAAGTTTAGGTATTTTTGCCCTTCCTTTATCGAAAAATTTAGTTGCGATGGCAGAGAGTTGATACTTCTAGGTTTCTAAAATATTCTAACGAATTGAATATGAATATTCTTGTAGCAGCTGGCGGCACAGGCGGTGATTTATTTCCTGCGGTAGCAGTTATCGAGCAAGCCCAAAAACAGACAGGGGGAAAGGTTTCTGCGGTCTTTGTAGGGAATCCGAATCGCATCGAGGCGCGTGTTGTACCGGAGCTTGGCTATCCGTTTATTCCGATTCCCGTAACCGGATTTCAAGGTGTCATGCACAGGAGTACACCTATGCTTCCTCTGCGAATCTTCCGTTCAATTGTAAAGGTTCGTTCGCTGTGCCGTAAACATAAAATTGATGCAATATTATGTGGAGGTACATATATCAGTTATCCTGCAGGAATTGTTGCTCAGCAGCTCAAGATTCCGATGATGCTTTTGGAGCCGAATGTACTTCCCGGCAAAACGAATCGTCTTTTGGCAAAGCGCGCAACGAGTATTATTCTTGCATTTGAACAGTCGAAACGCTATTTCCCTGATGAACTTCACAGCAAGATGGTCGCAATCGGTAATCCCGTTCGTGAAAGTATGCTTCTTAAATTGCCAGAGCCGACTATTGCACGAAAGGAATTCGGATTGCACCCCGATAAACCTACTGTGTTTCTTTTTGGCGGGAGTCTAGGAGCGCGTTCGCTTAATCAGGCGATTGAACGTTCCCTTGATCAATTTACTCGGCATAATATTCAATTGATATGGCAAACAGGCAAAAACTACACTCCACCGAGCAATTTGCCGGAGGGAGTTACTGTAAGAACATTTATAGATGATATGGCAACTGCGTACTCAGCTGCGGATTTGGTGGTTTGCCGTTCAGGTGGGGGAACTGTTGCGGAGCTTGCCAATGTAGGAAAGCCCTCGATACTTGTTCCATTGCCGTCGGCTGCGAATAACGAGCAATTTTACAATGCACAAATTCTTGAAGAACATGGAGCGGCTCGGCTGATACGCAATGATAACCTACAAGAATCATTAGTTGAGAATATAATGGAATTACTGCATAATCCAAGTGTGATGCAAGAAATGTCTGCATCGGCAAAATTAATGGCAAAGCCCGAAGCAGCACATAAAGCTGCAATCGAACTTATGAGGATTGCCAATAAGTAGAAACGTTAGTTAAAATGTTTGATAATAGCGAAAAAGCTCAAATACTAATTACAACGTCCCGTCATTCAAAACATATTTTAGCAGAAAACGTATGTTCTGCAAATAATCACATCATATTGATATGGCAAACTCTCCAAAGCCCGACGAAAAGGAATTTTCACATAGAATTGATTTTTATTGGCAGGCAATAGCAATGTATTCAGTTGCGTTGTTCCTGTATTCACTGATGCGTGGGACAATTGCCCAGGGACAGTTGTCAATAACTCTCGATGATCCGATTGTACTTTTGCTTGGAATATTTGTGATAGTAACATGCTTCGGAGCATTAATAAGTTGGTATGTCCAAAAGAAAATCATTGTTCGTACTGATGCTATCGTAATACGCAACCGTTTCCATGAGAAAATAGTGCATATCAGCGAAATACAACGGATTACGTTCGGACGCGAAAAGCGATTTCAGAGTGGCTCTTACCGTATTATTAAAGTACGGATAGCAGGACGCAGACGTATGATGCGTATTCGCCCCTCTGCTTATGATAATGAACCCGGACTAGTAGCAGCATTACTTCAACTCAAGCGGACTTTGCAGCAAAGTGGTCGCTCGGTGGCATAGATTTTAAATCAAGAAAAATCATAAAATTCTTCTTTCGACTATTTTTTATATAGAGTCTAATAAATGTTTACAATTGTTGAGTGTAATCACATATCAGTCAAGGCAGGTGCTACACCTGCCTTTTGTTATACGCCATATTATAGTGCGTAAGCATATTAATTATAATAGTTTATAAGTATAATTCCATCAAAAGGTATCTTTGTTGAAGGTAGGTGTATACCGCCGTGCATTGATAAGTTATAAAATCAATTTCAGGTCAGGTCGGTTGCTACAACCGACCTTCCTGCTAAGCGTCTATTCGGAAAGGCAGTTGTAGCAACTGCCTTGACTTTGTTTTTCTTGTTGTTATGACATGACAACGCACGGCGGTAAACACCTGCCTTGACCCAATAGCCCTAAATTGTACATTATTATTAGACTCTATATAATGAAAATTCTTACCGAAATAGTTGTTGGTGTTTTCATTGCTTTTGCAGGATGTACCAATCCTTTTGCACCGAAACTTTCGGATACTCCCATAAATTCCTCAACCGCCGGTGACCAACGAACAGTTGATGGTGTGTTCCAAACAATCAAGTATTCCTATCAGTTTAAAGATACAGTAAGTTACGGTAAATTGATTGCACCTGATTTTATCTTTACGTATCGTGACTATGACAAGGGAACGGATAATTCATGGGGGCGTGAACAGGAAATGCTAACTACTGCGGGATTATTCCAAGCAGCCCAAAACTTGGATATTGTTTGGAATGAAGTGGTAACTTCTATCGGGGACTCATTGGTGAAGGACATTTCACGAGGATTCAACCTCACGGTTGTTTTTAGTCCTACCGACATACTTCGTATAGACGGGCGTGTTGAACTGCGGCTCCGAAGAGAATCATTGGACGGTGTTTGGATGTTAGTTCGATGGCGCGATTCATCTAATTACTGATAATCACCGAATTGTACTCTCAGCAGAGGCAATTATCGAATTCTTCTTTGAGGGCTAAACATCCTCTTGTTCGGGCGCAGAGTCTCCCAACGCCACGCGGGTAAGTAATACTCTTTTGTCTTTTTCTCGACCATTCTTTCCGGGAAACTTTCGCCGTTCACCCCGCCAAGCCATCTGATTACTTCGGGCTTCCCATTCTCCATTGTAATACGGATACTGTCCGCGGTGTGACGCGCTACACCGTCCGGGTCTTTTTCTTTGAGAAGAAAATACAGACTTTTTGCATCTCCTTTTGCAAACACTTCCCGTAAGGTATCATTCTCAACCGAAATAAAAATTGCTTCACCGGAAAGCTGGTCTGCACGTTCATAATGGAGGGTGTCATTCCTTGATGCTGAAAAAGCGTGGGCATACGCTTCTATTCTACTGAGCCGTTGCTTGGGAATATAGACGATAATTGAATCAGCACTGAGCTGTGTGGAGTCGTACCATACGATTGGAGTTCCACGCAGCCGGACACGTTCTTCCATCTTCTCGAAATAGGCAGTATCCGATTTAGCAGCCAGATTACCTCGCATCATTTCTACTTTTCCGGTAGCCACATACCGTTCGCCCTTACCTCGAAATGCTTCCATTAATGACGATGCAATGGTCAATGTATCAAGCGAGTGTTTTTGTGGGGATGTGTCATTCTTTGAAAGTGAAAGGGTATCTTTTGTAGGAATAATTGAATCTTTGGGGGTAAGTGAGTCTTTCTGCTCAGTTGCAACTGTATCCATCTGATACAAAACAGCATTACCAACGACACGGGAGTAATTTAATTTTGGAAAATTAACCGACGAATCACCCTTGATAAATGCATGGGAATATTTTGCATTCATCAAAATATTACCCGAAGCGTAACTGTTTTCGGTGGAACGGTGGTATTCGATGGTATCGGCATCAATTGCTACTGAGTCGTCTTCTACTCGAACATCACCATAGAAATTCGCAATTACTGTTTGAGTTGAGTATCGTCCGGCTTTTGCGGTTAGAGTGGTTTTTCGGTCAACTATTTTTACTCCTTGTGTGCCTACAGCAATGCGTGAATTGCCGTCGTAATCGGCTCTTGGCGCAGTGAGAGTTACTGTACCCTGAATTATCCTTACATTCCCTATGAGTTGAACTCGATTTTCGGATAGGAATTGTGTGGCACGATTGCACCAAACTGTTACATTCCCTTGCCGTAAATGGACATTGCCGATAAGCTCTCTATTCGTTCCTGAGGGAGTTTCTTTACCGATAAGTGAATCGGCATGAATAAGGTTAATTGGCTCTCCGGCGGCAGGGTTGCCGCCGGATTCATCAGCCAAAAGAGTAATAGCAGAGATAATCAAAAAAAATATTGAAGCGATAGTTTTCATTGTCCCATGGCTCAATAATTAATTGAAAATCGTTTGGAACGTGAGTGTTAATGTCCGACCAATGCTTTGTATGCATCAACGGTTAGAAGACTGTCGAGTTCAGAAGGATTTGCAATCTCAATTTTTATAAGCCATCCTTCACCATAACAATCTTGATTAACTTGTTCGGGAGAATTGTTTAGTCCTTGATTTATTTCCAGTACTTTTCCGCTGATAGGTGCGAAAAGATCGGCAACTGTTTTTACCGCTTCAATAGTTCCGAATGATTCACCTGCAGTAACAGATGATAAACTGTCGGATATGTCAAGATATACAACATCACCGAGCTCGCCTTGCGCGTGGTCGGTAACGCCTACTGTGCCGATATTTCCTTCCACGCGAATCCATTCGTGGTCGGTTGTATATTTCAAATCTGAAGGGAAGTTCATGCTGCTCCTTGTATGAATTTTATATGAAAAACTGTTTGTTGTTGTACTATTTGAAAAAAATATTTAAGTCTGTCATTCTGAAGGAGTCTTCGACTGAAGAATCTCAGTTTAGACCGCTCATAAGAATTAAGTATTTCATTGTCATTTGCATTAAACTGTTGCTACTTTTTATGGATTATTTAATTCTCAAGAATCCTCTAAGCCGAGATTCTTCGGTCTAAGAAGCCCTCTGAATGACGAGCAGTAGTAAGATATATCATTTACAGACTGTCGTTATCGGATACTTGCCAATTACTCCTCATTAAGCAAAAAAATATGTCCATTTAACTTTACAAATATTTATTCTTTCCAATCATGCGTATCAAGATACTTTGTATCAAAATTTCCGGCAATAAAATCAGGATTATCCATCATCTTACGGTGGAAGGGGATAGTTGTGTTTATCCCTTCGATTATAAATTCATCGAGTGCGCGTCGCATCTTGGCAATTGCTTCATCACGGGTCGGCGCAAATGTTATGAGCTTTGCAACCAATGAATCATAGAATGGAGGAATTGCATACCCTTGGTAAATATGTGAATCCACACGAACGCCATGCCCGCCGGGGAAATGCAAACTCGTAATCATACCGGGCGACGGACGGAAATTATTGTACGGGTCTTCTGCATTGATTCTGCACTCAATTGCATGATGATGCGGCTCTTTTGCAACAAGCGAAAGCGGCAAACCGGATGCAATACGAAGTTGCTCTTTTACCAAATCCACATCTATTGATTCTTCGGTTACGGGGTGTTCTACTTGTATCCGCGTGTTCATTTCCATAAAATAGAAATTGCGGTGTTTATCCACAAGAAACTCAATTGTTCCCGCACCTTCATAATTTACTGCTTTTACAGCTTTGATTGCAGCTTCACCCATTGCAGCACGAAGTTCAGTAGTCATTATGGAAGACGGAGCTTCCTCAATGAGCTTTTGGTGGCGACGTTGGATGGAGCAGTCGCGTTCATTGAGATGCACTGCATTCCCGAATTGGTCACCAAATACTTGAACTTCTATATGCCTTGGTTCTTCAACAAATTTTTCGAGATATACTGCTGAATTTCCAAAAGCTGCCTCTGCTTCGTTGCGAGCCATTGTATAGCCGCGCTCAAAATCATCGGGCGAGAATATAAATCTCATTCCTTTGCCGCCGCCTCCGGCGACTGCTTTAATCATAACTGGATAGCCGATAACCCGAGCGAGCAGTTCTGCTTCTTCAAGGGTGTCAATCGTACCTTCGCTTCCTGGAATAACCGGAACTCCGGCAGCACGCATCGTTTCTTTAGCGACGGATTTATTGCCCATTCGGGCAATTGAGTCGGGAGTTGGACCGATAAACTTAATCCCTACCTCACCGCAAATTTCAGCAAAAACCTCGTTCTCAGCCAAGAAACCATAACCCGGGTGAATTGCGTCAGCACCTGTTATCAATGCAGCCGAAATAACCGAATGAATCTTGAGATAACTGTCCTTGCCCGCAGGCGGACCTATACATACTGCTTCGTCGGCGAATCGAACATGAAGGGAGGTTTTGTCGGCAGTAGAATAGACGGCAACCGTTTTAATCCCAAGTTCGCGACAAGCACGAATAATTCGCAGAGCAATTTCGCTCCGATTTGCAATCAGTACTTTTTTTATCATTATGTTAGTCCAGTTGAATCAAGAACATCGGTTGATGGTATTCAACAGGTTGTCCGTTTTCTACCAATATTTTGATAACTGTTCCGCTAACGTCGCTTTCAATTTCATTCATCAGTTTCATTGCCTCAACGATACACATCGTTTTACCTATAGATACTATGTCGCCTATTTGAACAAACGCGGGAGCATCAGGAGAGGAGGAACGGTAGAATGTTCCTACAATAGGAGATAGGATTTGATGGGTATTGGTAGCTGCAACAATTACTTCCTGCTTTGTAACAACGGCTGTCGGAACTTCTGCCGTAGGTATCGCAGCTGCTGCCGGAGCAGGTGCAGTTGGATAGGACGGTTGGAAATAATTCAGTGCGGGTGTTTGGTTAATAACTTCTGCTTTGCGCGAAATGAAAACTTTCGACCCGTTTTCTTCCAAACTTAATTCTGTAGCAGAACTTTCATCAAATATTTTAAGTAATTGTTGTACGTATTTTAAGTCCATGATCCCTCCCGAATGAGAAAAATAAAAAAGCGTGCTTCCTCATGTATAATATGCAGAAACACGCCTCAAGGATTATTCAAGAAAATTACTCCTTTACTCGTTCCATGTAATTGCCGTTCCGAGTGTCTATACGGAGCATATCACCTTCATTAACAAAAATCGGAACACCGATAACTGCACCGGTTTCGAGTGTTGCAGGTTTGAGAACGTTTGTAGCCGTATCACCGCGAAGTCCGGGTTCTGTAGATACTACACGGAGATTTACGTGCGATGGCAGTTCAACCGAAAGAACCGTCATATCGTTCAATGCGAGTTGTGCTTCCTGACCTTCTTTCATGAATTTTGCAGAATCACCTACGATGTCTGCATCTACAGGTATTTGATCGTAATTTTCAATATCCATAAATACGAAACTGTCGCCGTCTTTGTAGAGATATTGGTAATTTTTTCTGTCCACACGAACAAACTCGATTGTTTCACCGGAGCGGAAGCGATTCTCGAGCAATTTGCCGGTGCGCATATTCCGCATTTTTACTTGATAGAACGCCCGAAGGTTACCCGGAGTGCGGTGTTCGGATTCTAATATAGTGCATAAGTCGTTGTTAAATTTTATTACTGCGCCAATTCGTAAGTCTGCTGTGGTTGCCATGAGAAAGCTATATAATTAAACATTTCATAAGAGGTCTCGAGCGGATTCGAACCGCTGTAGGAACTTTTGCAGAGTTCTGCCCAGCCACTAGGCGACGAGACCAAAATAGTATTTTACAATACTGAGAAGTGCGAAAATAGGGGGATTTAGCCGAAATTCCAAATAGAAAGTTTCTATACAAGAAGAAATGAGGTGGTAACCCAATATATTTATGATGTAAATTCACATTTCTGTTTACTGTATTCTTTTCGATTCATTCATCATAATCCGTAGAATAGGGTTTGCAAATCCTATTCTATGGATTATACGTTTAATGTCCCGTATTATCCACGACCTTAAAAACATGAAGAATATGTGGGAACAGTGCATCTATGCTTTCCTCTGCACCTCGTACAGAGCCGGGAAGAGCAAGAATAAGAGTCTTTCCTTTCATTCCGCCTATACTGCGAGACAGCATTGAAAATGGCATCCGTTCTTGTCCGTAATTTCGCATTTGTTCGGCAATTCCGGGAATCTCTCTGTCCAAAAGTGGTTTGATTGCCTCAGGAGTGACATCACGGTCAGATAATCCGGTTCCTCCCGTTAGGATAATAATATTTAAGTCGTCTTCATAAAGAGATTGAACCTCATCCTGAATACTTTTTATATCATCGGGAACAACGCTGTAATCACGAGCAGCGATACCATACTTTTCTAATTTGGTTATAATCGCTTTTCCTGAGAAGTCGTGTTTCGCGCCAACGGAGACAGAATCCGAACACACAATTACTGCTGCTGTAAGTGGAGCATTCGCTTGTGAAGAATAATCTGATTTCCCGCCCTTTTTGTGCAAAAGTTTGATTGTCGAAATTTCAACACCTTTGTCAATTGGCTTCAGCATATCATAGATTGTGAGAGCCACGACCGATGCTCCGTGCATTGCTTCCACCTCAACTCCGGTTTTGTAAATCGTATGTACTTCCACCTCTATAATAATTGAGAGTTCTTCAATTCGATGACGAACAGCAGTATATTCAACCGGCAAAGGGTGACAATCGGGTATCATGTCACTTGTGCGCTTTACGGCAAATAAACCGGCTACACGGCTTGTTTCAATCACATCACCTTTGGGTACAGTTCGGTTGTGAATTGCATCTATTGTAGATTGATTACTGACCGTTACCGTAGCTAGGGCAGTGGCAGTTCTGAGGGAGTTGAGTTTGTGGGTTATATCTACCATTAGTTTCTTGATTGTTAATTTAAGATTCAAGCAAAGTTCATCAAACGAATTTCCCGCGCCAAGTTACCAGAGTGTTGAACATGACGACGAGGCAATAATCAGTGGGTCATTAGTAATGAGAGGCATGGAAATCGCAGCTGCTGTTCCGGCAATTAAACGGTCATGTAATTCGGGAATATCTTTAATCTCAAATGCTTTTTCGATCACATCAAACGAAAGTGGGTATTCACAAATATTTTTGTTTACTGCAAATAATCGGCTTATATCAGATAATTAATATGCTATACGCTTGCGTTCAGAAAGATAGCCAACCTCTGCAATAGCTACAGATGGGATATAAATCGTTACATTCACTTTTTCAGCTTCCTTGAAAATAGTAGTTGCATTTATACCCGCCCTTCTCTCCTCCAAATAAAGGACAAGAGCCATAGTATCAGTTACATACTTCATGATATTTTTGGGTATAGATTTTCATAATTTTCAAACTCCAGTTCCAAATGGAGTTCTTCTGAGCGACTTAGATTTGTTTCGTCACTATGGGGTATAGTTGGAAGAGTTATCGGTAAAATTCTAGCAGTAGGAACCCCATTACTTGTAAGAATAACATCGTTATCATTCAGAAGATGAATTATTTCTTCAAGTTTTTGTTTTGCTTCTTCAACTGACAATGTATAAGTCATTGTTGCAATTTCCTTATGTAATTATTAATCAGAACAAATTATCTAAATATAATTATTATTTTTTCACAAACAATTATCAAGATGCCTATGTAAACTGAAGTACAAACAAAGGATGTATTGTATTTCAACCTCATTAAATAGATGGTAAAGCATGATAATTGCAGCGATACCATCACTTATCGAATATACTTCTTTTTCAAATCATTCGCCAGATTACTAAATACATAATCATGTTCCTGACTGATTCCAAGTTTCTCGAGTGGCTCCCAATAGAATCGAGGGGTTAATTCAGATGTATAGGTTGTTACCCGTGTCAGCTTGCAGCTATTCTCACCTGCTTTGACAAAAAAGTATATCGCTTCCTTGAAACCTAGCCATTTTCTTCCGATTAGATTATAATCCGTTACATCCATCCGTAATACTTTCCCTCTTTCAAGTTCAGTTATTTTCTCACGAATTGTCCCCCCTCCAAAATCACCTTGACTTAAATTTCCACCTTGAAAATAACACGTTCGGATACCTCCAATCTCCTCTCTTTCCAAAACACATTTGACCGGGACAGGTAAATCGAAGTTCATTAAAAACGGTTTATCACCTGTTAATGTATCCACAGATTTGATTGCGTCATAAACCTGTTCAGGTGTATAGGTAAACACCTGTTCTTTTTTTACTTCGATAATTTGTTTTTTCTCTTGTTTTAAATATCGTTCAGTTGGGGCTGCTATAAGAAAGAGTAATAATGGTAGCAATAATACTGCGACTTTACTCGATTGAATTTCTTTGTATCGCCTAACCAAACGGGTAATGACACTTCCAAGAAAAATGAATGGTACCAGCAATGGAAGTGACATAACTGCACAAATAAACCCTGAAAGACCTGCCGATAGCAGACCTATAAGAATTAGTACAGTTGCTGATATTGCTCCGTAAACTGCCCACCTTTTATCCGGTAAAGCTCCGATGGAAATTCCCAGAACAATCGGCAGTAATGCAAAGAGAATCCAACTGTAATCTACAAGTCCGCAGAGAAGAAATACAATACCCGTTCCAAAAAAAATAAATGTCAGGATAATAGAAAGACGAAAACTTCTGTCTTGCAGTATCTTTTTCATGGTTTTGTGTGTTTGCTGATGAGAGTATTTCTATGCTTTGGCTACTTGTCCTCTGTTAAGCTGTCAATGGATGTGTTCTCCTGTTTCCAAACGTGCGTATTATCCTCGAAAATTTCTTTGCCCCATATCGGTACACGGGCTTTTATCTGCTCTACTGCATAGCTGCACGCCTCAATAGCAGTAGCACGATGCCGTGATGATGTGAAAACAAAAAGGCAGATTTTTCCTGCATCTACTCTACCCAAGCTGTGATAGATATGCATGCACGTGAGTGCGTATTCCGAGAAAGTTTCTTCACGAATCTGATGGAATATGTCGGTTGCCATTTCTTCATAGCATGAATATTCAATAGCAATGACTTCTTTTTCATTTATTACGTCACTACGCACCTGACCCAGAAAGATGCTATGCGCACCGATATTGGTTTTTGAACTGTGACTTTGGATACTCTCAGCAATCTTTTGAGGTGAGATCTCACCCTGAATAAATACGTTTTTAGGTTTTTTCTCAATCATGTTTCTTTGTGAAAAAATGTAAGTAATTCTAAAACCCCACCTTTTAGTGAATACAGATTAGTGTATCCATGTTCATTCTGAAATTGCTCAACAGCTATTCGACTGCGATTCCCGCTCTGACAAACAATAATGGTTCTGACAGTTCTGCTGATAGAATCAATTGAACCGGATAAACGTATGAGGGGAATACTACTTGGAATATATTTTGGGGGAAGCAGTGCTTCTAATCGCGGCATCTCGTCGTTGCTGCGAATATCTATTAATTGCAATTCCTCATTGTTCTTCAGCATAACGAGTAATTCCACTGCTGATATCTCGGCTACTTCTATCACCTTAGCTTCTCCACATAAAAAGTGATAATCCATAGCAGCAAATTCTTTTTCAGTTCCGGGCATCGTGCCCCAATTTTGTTCATTTCGAACAATTTCGATTTTGTCGAACGACATTGTAAGTGCATTCATAAGGAGCAATGTATCTGCCAAAGGTTCGCCGATTCCTAGAATAATCTTGATGACTTCTGTTGCTTGGAGCATTCCGATGATACCGGGCAATACACCTAAAACTCCTACCTCCGAACAGTTCGGCACCTCACTAGAAAGTGGTGGAACCGGAAATATACATCTGTAGGTCGCACTACGTTTATGCTTGTCGCCTTTCTGATAATTAAATACTGCAACCTGTCCGTCAAACTTAAAAAGTGAGCCATGTACAAAGGGTTTATCCCATAATACGCAGGCATCATTGATGAGATAGCGGGCTGCAAAATTATCCGTTCCATCTATTATAATATCGTATTTGGGGATGATATTCGATGCATTATCCGTTGTTAATGGTGTGTCAAATACTTCGTAATTAATATAGTTATTCCGTTTACTTAATCTATATGCGGCTTTCGATGCTTTTGGCTTACCGATGTCCGATGCAGTATAGATAATCTGACGCTGTAAGTTTGATTCATGTACTACATCACCGTCAATTATCCCGATTGTCCCCACACCGGCGCTAGCCAGATAGAGCAGGGCAGGGCAGCCGAGACCGCCGGCACCAACTACCAAAACTTTTGCATTTTTGAGTGCAAGCTGCCCGTTTTCGCCAACTTCATCCATCAAAATATGACGGCTGTATCTACTATATTCTTCATGGGATAGAGCCATTTTCAGTTTAGATACTCAAAAATAATTTGATACTTGCAATGAATAAAACAACTCCTAATAGCATTCGGAGGGTAGCATTGTTGAATTTTTGGCTGCCGAAATATGCACCAGCAGTGCCGCCCAGAACGGCTACAGCTATCCACAAGTATATCATTGAATTTAGTACAATTCCTTTGCTTACCAACCCAACCATTCCTGAAATTGAATTCAGAAAAATAAACAGTGCAGAAATAAGTGACGCTTGTTTAATATTTGTCCAGCCGAGAAGTAGTAAAAGCGGACTCAGTAGAATCCCGCCTCCAATACCAATCATTCCCGAAAGAAATCCAATCACAATGCCAATAAGAACTGCAAATACTTGATGTGGCTCATTCAAAACACTCCGTTCCTTTACTGAAAAGCCAACTAATCGTACAATAGGTACAAGCAGTATTACTGCTAAGATTCTCTTGTAAACAGTCGCATCGAGAGTTACCCACGCTCCAAAATAAGCAGCAGGAATTGATCCGATTATTAAGAGTAAAAATAGTTTCTTATTAAGCGAAGTTGTACGTGAGTACTGACTGAATGCAATTAGTGAAACAACTATGTTCATCATCAATGCCGACGGTTTCATTGTTTCAGGGCTGATTTGATATAAGCCCATCAATGCTAAATATCCGCTTGCACCACCATGACCTACACTAGCATAGAGAAAAGCCACAGCAAACAGAGCAAGTAAAAACAAGAGGGAAAGTGAATCTATTGGAATCATAATGCAAACGAACCGGGAGATAATTTTTGTAATTGCAAAAATACCAAAGAATTTTACCACAAAAGGAACAAAAGTACACAAAAGGGTATGTGTTCCTTATTTAGTCAAAATAACTTTCAGAAACGAAACCAATGAATCAAAATAAATAAAGCTCTTCGGATAATTCCAAAGAGCTTACGTAATAATATTCTGCCTTTCAAGTCGGTGTGGCGGGATTTGAACCCACGACCCCTACTACCCCAAAGTAGTGCGCTACCGGGCTGCGCTACACACCGTAACTGCGTCAATTATTCTGCAAAAATACAGTATCCCCGCCGAACCACCAAGTTTTTACTTGGTTCTTATGAAAGCTCGGTTGGGGGGGGTAGTATGTACAGCCAAGTACTTATATATACGTACAAACCTCTCGGACAGACAGTATTGAACGATAAACAGGCATCTAATTCAATAGAAGTTAATGTTCATCAGGATTAACCAATTGAAACCAATGTCCGTCAGGGTCAGTAAATGTCAAGCATTTATCAGAGCCGTCAGTTCCCCTAAATTTTAATCCCCTTGTTTCCAATTTACGGACTGACTTGTCTAAATTGTTGGTATAAATTACAAAACCAACGTTACTGCTTTGATAGTCTTTCGATTGTTGAGAGTTTTGCGTCGGTCGCAAAAGAATTTTCATGTTATCCTTTTGCATCCAAACAAACTGCCCGTTTTGTATCTCGATTTCTTCAAATTCTAAAACGTCTCTGTAGAATTCTCCGGAAGCTAACGGATCATTCACAAAGAGTTCGATGTGTCCGGCTTCTAAGGTCATAGCGCTACTTCCTTATGATTATGAAGAATCTTTTTTTATAAGAGAGTTACTATACATTTAGTAAGTACTCAAACAAAATTATCCGGCACTTTTGCATACCTCTTTTTAAGGGAGATTTGTAAACCGCACAATCTTTGTAAAGTGCAATTCGCCATGCACAACCGAAAAGCAAACGGTGATTTTCCGCTATACTCGGAATAACAATGTAATTATTGTCTAACCGCTTCATTTGTAGTAAATTTAGCGTTATTGTCGCCTGAGCTTTCCTAATGCTTGCGGTAGCGATGGTTGTTTTGTCCGGTTACTTTCTAATATAAAAGAAACAAACTTGCAAAACAAAGTTACAAAAAACGAATTTATCAATCAACATCAAATAGTATTTACGTGAGCAGGCATCTTAAAATTCAATCTTATAACTCAAATTCGGGATGAAAATGGTGTCGCTGTTCTCATCAATTGTATTAGTAATAGTATTATACCGATAGCCGTTAAAATCTTTCTGCATAGTAGCGTTGATTATCTTGAGGGCTATTTCATGCGACACACCTTCGTTGTTAATTTTGTAGCTGACAGTGAAATGTACCTGATTTGAAGTGGGCAATTGACTCTGAAAGGAACGCGTTTCATCGTAGATAATGTCTTTTGCCGTAAGAGATTCACCGGTATTTACCGGTGAATATCGGTCACCACCTTGAACAGTACCTCGAAGATTTACACTAAGAATATTTTGGTTGAATTGCCATTCCTTACCAACGAGTACATTCAAAAGATAATTCCTATTGAATCGAGTATTGCGCCACATACCGTCTCCCCCCATATATTCTGAATTGAAAAGAGATGCGGTAACCATATAATAGTATCCGTCCGAAATATACTTTTCGAGTGTCAGGTCTAATCCGTAGTTCCTTCCTTTTCCGGTATTTTCCAGCTTTTTGTTTATAAACCATTCATTTTGAAGGTTGATGAAGGAAAAAGAACTATCGGGGATAACCAGTATGCTGTATACATACTGAAAATAAGGTTCGATTTTCAAGGAAATATTTTCGGATAGATTTCTGATGTAACTGAGAACTACATGATGTGCTTTTGTAAAATCAAGATTTTTATTAATAAGCTCGTCGCCTGTCGAAACGGATTTTGTAAAGTAATAATTAATTCGTTCCAAACGGCTGTGATTCCCATAGCCGATACCGAGTGTACCATTATCATCCGGTATTTTCATTCGAAATGCCAAGCGCGGTTCGATAGTGTAATTGTTGTTTAATGTGAAGAACTGGCTACTGATACCCGCATTCATTGTGAGAGTATTGGTGAGGTTGAAAGATGAATTGGAATATGCGGCAATGAGTGTACTGAATCCTGTTTCATCCACTACTGTTTGGAGGGGTGTACCAGCCGGTACTGCTTGTTTGAGCAGCATATCATACCTAAGTCCTGTAAGCGTAAACCCCGTTTTATTGGTATGGTCAATATCAAATTTTGTATTGAGATAGGATGACAGTACATAATTTTGATTGGTAGTAGTAATTTCGTTCTGTGGTAAAAAAGTCATCTGATTACTGATTCGTTTTGTTCCCAAATCAAGTCCGCTGATCGTTGTCGCCAAATTACTTTTTATGTACGAATTATTGCTTATCATATAGGTATGGCTCATGCCTATAGCACCCATAGCTTGCTTTACATCCTGTTCTTCCCGGTCTTGGATATACTTCCATTTCGTACTGTCAGTTTCAGCTTTTTGCCCTGAACCGTCCACGAGACCAATTCCCCATATTGAAAAAATACCTGCACTTTGGGTTGGGAAATTAAGTTTGAACGAAAAATCCTGATAGCTTGTTCCATCAGCATCATCTGGCAGAAGCGGGGTTAGGAGCGATAGAGTGGAGTATCTGTAATTGAATATATAGGATGATGAACTGCCTTTTTGAAAAGGTCCTTCGGAGGCAAAGTCAATTCCGACAATACCGAACTGAAATGTGTGTTCGTAATCGTCGCTATTACCGCTCCGCATGAAAATATCGAACACACCCGATAATGCGTTTGTATATTCGGCAGGGAAAGCCCCTGTCAGAAAATCAGAATTTGCAAGTAATTGACTGCTGAGTGCGGTGAGTCCGCCCCCGCCGAAACTTGCCATATCGGCAAAGTGATTGGGATTAGGGATTTCGACTTCTTCCATTTTCCACTGGAGAAATTTGGGTGCATTGCCGCGAACTACGATGCCGTTGCTACCAACATTGCTAGCCACTCCTGCAAAAGATGAAGCAAGACGCGCTGGGTCGTCGAACCCTCCGGCATATCGTTTTGCTTCTTCCACACTCAGCATTCTGGCACTGACACTGCTCATCGAATTGAGCGGCTCAACTTTATTAACAGTGGGTTTTATGACCACATCCCCAAGCGTCACACCGATTTCTTTAAGTGTTGCTGTTACGAATGTTTCTTTGGCTGATGTGACTATTACTTCGCGTATAATCATCGGTTCATAGCCGATGAAAGATACTTGAAGGTCATAGCGTCCGACCGGAACATTATCTAATTTGAAATTTCCGGTTGATGAACTGATAGTCCCAATTCTCGGCTGCGTATTGAGGAGTTGGACGGTTGCAGAGGGGAGTGGCATACGGGAATTTTTGTCCAGTACAATTCCTCGAATTGTTTGTGTGGTGAGCTGCGCTGATACAGTGAAATTTAACAACAAGAGAAAGGACAGAAACAAAGGGTATCTCATAATTTTTGCTTATTTTGGGGTAGAATATCCCGAATATATTATGGTAAATTAACAGAAAATTTAGTCTGCAAAATTAAGGGTATTAGATTTGCCATCCTATACTGATTAATCAGTAATTTTCGTTTTATGAATGAATTACAAGAACTTCAAATGCAGTACTATGAACTTTTGCTTCAGCAAGAGTTTGTGGAGAGTGATTTGGATTATTCAATTTTAGAATCGCACTTACCACTTCTTCAACGGTTGGCGGAAGTAGGGAACAGCGGGATTACTGTCTTTGATCTTCACAAGAAAGAGCACGTTTTTGCTTCGTACAATTTCGGTGATCTGTTCGGGTATGATATGCAGCTTGTTAATAAACAAGGTACAGACTATTTCGATTCGAGGGTTCACCCCGAAGATTTGGTGGAATTGACTCGCAATGGTATTTCACTGTTGAAATTCTTTTATCAAATTCCGAAAGAAGACCGTTTCAATTACAAATTTGTGAGTGAGTACAGGATTTTGGGTAGTGGCGAAAAATATGTCCGTATCATCGAGCAGCATCAACCGTTAGAACTGGATAAACACGGAAATCTATGGTTAGGTCTTGCTGTCTTAGATGTGTCACCCAATCAAAATACCGAACATGGTATTAAAATGCAGGTGATAAACTGCAAAACCGGTCAAATTCTTCCGCTCATTTCCGAGAGTAAAAGCCCTGAGCTTTCAAAAAGGGAAATTGAAATATTATCCCTTGTTAAACAAGGGTTTATGAGTAAGGAAATTTCTGAAAAACTGTTTATTAGCATTCATACGGTCAATACTCACCGACAGCGGATTTTGGAGAAACTCAATGTTGATAATTCGATGGAAGCTGTCGGCTATGCTCTGCGCTTGGGGTTGGTAGAGTGATGTAAAGTTATTTGCTTGCAATCCATAAAAAAGGAAAATCAATAATAAGTAAGTGATAGGTCTAAAATAACCGAACCATTAAATTCAGGAAATTGTTTTGTTGTAAAATTGGCAAGTACTATATGCTTCGACAAAGCTCAGCATAACAAACGAGCTCAAGTCACACTGAGTTCCTGATAGTCGCCGAGCCGCCTACAAAATAATGCAATGACATAAAAAATAAGACAGTTGTCTTCTGTCATT
>CAZGNO010000040.1:0-32732 GCA_964527785.1 uncultured Chitinophagaceae bacterium | reverse complement strand
AAACTGGCATTTCATTGCTGCCTTCTTAATGATTACCAAAGTTTAAACGACTTCTCTATTATAATACCATGACTCTCCCCGAAGCCATCCGCCTTTTTTTAGATTATTGCGACTCAGAACGCCATTTCTCCGCTCTGACTACCGAAACGTATCGTATAGCTCTTGCTGATTTTGTTGAATTTCTAAATGAAGGATTTGACGAAATACCCGATGCTGAGCAACTACGTACAGAAGACATAAGACCTTTCCTCGGCTGGCTGCATGACAAAGGACTCTCAAAGAAATCGCTTGGGGTAAAAATTGCCGCAATTAAATCGCTCTGTAAGTTTTTGATGAAAAACGGTATTCTTGCTAAAAACCCTACTCTGCTCATTTCCATTCCAAAAAGTGACAAAAAACTGCCTTCATTTCTTCAGCATAAGGAAATACTGGATTTTTTCTCCGTGTTTGATATTACTACTACTGACGGAGTTCGGAATGCGGCTCTTGCCGAGCTGTTATACTCATCTGGTTTGCGGATTAGTGAGTGTGTAAATCTTCAATTCGAAGATATTGACCGTCAGAGCTCAACGGTAAAAGTGATGGGTAAAGGACGCAAACAGCGCATAATACCTGTAGGAAAGACAGCAATGAACGCAATTGATGAGTATCTCAAAGTACGTACTTCACTTGTAACTTCTGCATCGGGTAACTTTGTATTTTTAGGAGATAAGGGCGGCAAGCTCAATCCGGCAATGGCATACAAGATAATTCACCGAGCAATGTCGGAAATAACAGATTCCGCACAAAAAAGCCCTCACATTCTCAGGCATACTTTTGCAACACATCTTTTGGATAACGGTGCTGATATTACTGCGGTCAGTGAAATGCTGGGGCACAGTTCACTCGATGCTACACAAATTTATACCCATGTATCGGTAGAGCGGCTTAAAAGTGCGTACAAGAACGCTCACCCAAAGGCATAAAAGATGCACTATACCCTATTTGACATCATCCTCTTACACGCTGCCAAAACCTCCGAGACCTCAATTCGACGGATACACTTGAATTCATCCTCGCCGGTAAATTGGCAATGTGCAGGCCTGGGTGAAAAATAGAAACAAGGACTGCATGGCAAATCATGCCTCACAACTTCATGTTTCACACCCCAAGGGCGCGTATGAACATGGGATGTGTAGCCGAATATTGCAACCAACGGTAACTGCAAAGCTGCTGCAATATGCATCAAACCGGAATCATTGGATATAAAAAGTGAGCAACGTTTCATCAGTGCAATGCTTGCCATAAGTGATGGTACAGATACGAGTATGGCAGTTCCACTGCTGGCGTTTACAATTTGCTCATTTAGTTCCCGTTCTTCGGGACCGCCAAATACGAGAATCTTTGCATTATATTCACGGTGAAGCTGCACTGACAGGTCCGCATATTTTTTCCAATCCCACCGTTTGTTTATCTGATTCTTGAATGTGGCAGAACCGGCATGGATACCGATGATTGTCTGATGTTCGGAAGCGGGAAGATTTTTTGCAAGCCATGTTTGGGCAGGGATTTCATCTTCCGGCAATACGTCTACGTGAAGTTCAAGAATTTTATTAGGTACTTGCACCCCCAAGAGTTCAACCAGACGGCAATTTTCTTCAACATTATGGAGGGCATCATCTTCCTTCGTTCTGTGGGTGAGTAAAAAAGGAAGCGAACTTTTATTCATATTCAGATAATCAGTTCCGAGCCGCTTCCGTGCACCGATAAGAAAACTGATGATATTGTATTCTCTGCGATTAGCCGGAAATACAGTAATTGAAACATCGTATTTGTTACGCCGAAGTATGCGCACGAATTCTAATGACCTAACTGCACCTTGCTTAACAAAATCCCAATTATACACCTTTGTTATATGCTCAGAACGTTCAAAAATATCCGCTACACCTTTGAACATTGTAAGGATATCAATCTCAGCATTCGGCATTTGCCGAGCAAGTAATTGCAAAGCTGGAGTAAACATGATTGCATCGCCTATGCCTGATAGCGCAATAATCAGTATTTTCATTCATTCCTTTCCACAATGATATTAACTGTGCGGCTGTAAAAACGTCCTTCGGGTAGATCATTCGTATAGGTACGTGTATCTTCTCCTGCCCCTTGAATTTGTGCTGACGAATTTTTAAGGGAAAGCGCTTTTGCTGCTGACGAAGCACGGCGTTCGGAAAGCTGTTTGTTATGAGCTTCTTCGCCCATACGATCTGTTGTTCCTGTAACAGTAACTTTAGCTACAGACGGTAGTCGTTCTTTGATAAAATTAATTATCCTTTGATTTTCTTGGAGAATATCGGCATTGTCGAATTCAAATAAGATGAGCGAATACTGGTCAATGATTTTTGTGCCGCGACGTTCAGAATTACTTTTAGCGACAGATATTACCTTTATCGGTACACTCTGTTCAGCATCGGCAGTTTCGCCGGTACTATTTTCTATATGAAGTGAAATATCTAGCGGTTGGGCTCCTTTTCTATTAATTTTATGTTCTTCTATTTTGAGCTCAATTGCTTTCGGCAATTTGCTCTTACTGGATTCTTCTGAAATAACTGTTCCGCTTTGCGCCAATTGGGTTGAGTATTCTTTCACGTTAGCACGGTTTTCAATATTCGGACGAAGTATAATAGACGGATACAATGGTTTTAATGATGTATCGCTTGTAAAGACAGGCGCAAGAATATCCAAATCGTTCGAACTGATTTCTACACGACGATTTTCCTCCGAGCCGTCGGGGAGCTGTTCATTGGATGGATGTGAGGGAAGTTTACGTGAAGTGACTTTCATGCGGTCAGGTGAAATTTTCCATGTGTTGAGTAAGTAATCATACACAATATCGGCGCGCGATTTAGCCAGTGACGGATTGTCCTTCTCGGCAGGTTCACCCGAAATACATCCGGTTAATGTAATCTTTGCTTCCGGTTTTGATGTCATACGTCTGCCCACAATATTGAGCAAATGGTAGTATCGGTCTAGCGTTCCTGCTGAGTGGAGCTTATCCACAGAAAACTTTTCTTTGTCGCTGTCGGAAAGACGATTGTATCGGGTTGGTAACACAGATGAATTCTGATCGAAAAATACATAGTTCAGCAGTGGCGTTAGGCGGTTATTGATAATTTCTTCGAGTATGAGCGAGTCCAGAGGAACTTCGTCTCGGTTTAGTAATACTCCGAAAGATGTGAAGGAAAGTTTGGCTGATGGACGAGGGACTTCGCGTATGTAATGTTCTGAAACGTGGAGGATTCTAAAGTCACCAACGTTCTCGTTTTTGTATTGCCTTTCAGCCAGTGTAATGGTTGGAGGCATATTCGAGGCGATTTGACGTTCTGCAGTATCGCGAACAGTAATTGTGTCGTATATGGGTGTTCGATTTTTAACAGCAGGGGAAAGCATCATTGCAATTCCTGCTCGGAGCGAACTGACCTTCCAGTCCACACTACTTGTTACCGGTGATAGTGGAATCGAGTAGAAGATTTCGGGCTGAAAATAAAGTTCGCTAGTGGCTTGAAGTGTATAACTGACTCCGAATAGAGCAGCAGTCTGTGTTGAGGAAGCATCCGGGATTCTACCGCTTCCATCATCAGTTTTCCGTTTGCCTGTTATGAGCACATCCGTTCCCGGTTTGGTAATCTCATACTCAGATGAAAAAAAATCAGACATAACCGAGCCAATTCTAAACCCTCCGTGAACTCGCCAATGAGGCGATAAATTATAACTTAGTACTGGTTCAATCCCAATTGATGACAATGAAGCATCAATCCGATGAGTAAAAATACCGTCAGAAGGAACACCACCATTAATAAAAGTTGTTGACTCATCGGTTGATAACACTCCACTGTAGTTAACATAAGAACCGCGAATATCAAGCCGAAACGCATTACTCAAAGGGAAATCCACTAATGCTCCGAATGAAAAACCACCTCCGCTACCGGATTCAAAATGTACCTTGGGTGGCTTTGGGTAGTTTGGCAATTGCTGGAACGATGCGGAATGAATGTTATGTGAGTAATGAGTAAAAATTCCGTAAAAAGTATTAGTAACAAGTGGTTGTGCAGTGGCAGTTATTACCGAAAAGAAAATGAGTGCAGTCGCGAAACGGATAATTTGCATAAGGTTGGATCGTAAATTAAAAATTGAGTAATGAATAATAAATAGTGAAAACTTTTTACGAGAGGACTAACACTACCAAATGGAATCTGTTGCAAGAAGCGGTATAACTTTCTGTTGAATTGGCTCAGACGGTATAAGAATTTCACCGCTTCCGCTGATAACAACATCTATTTCTGTGCGCAGTCCAATATCGGCAGAAATATAAATTCCCGGCTCAATTGAGAAAGAAGTATTTGGAAGAAGTTGACGGCGGTCGCAGGTTTCAAAATTATCTATGTTAGCACCTGCACCGTGAATTTCATGGGTAATATTATGCCCTGTTCGGTGAATAAAATACTTTCCATATCCTGAATCGTCAATAACAGACCTACACGCATCATCAAGCTCGTATCCATAAACAGGTCTGTTTATTGTAAACCGCTCTTTAGCAAGTGCAACTGCAGCGTCACGACCGGCTGCTATAATTGAAAAGAGTTTTTCTACACGCACCGGTACCGTCTCACCCACATATCCCATCCACGTAATGTCAGCAAATGTACTTTTAGGGGTATTTGCCGTTGCCCACATATCTATCAGAACAACATCTCCGTTAACTATTGGCGAGTAATTTGTTTCTGTAGGACCATAATGTGGACTTGCAGCATTTTTACCGATAGCAACTATTGGGGGGTGATCGGTAAGCATATCATTCTGTTTGAAAAGCTCAAGAATAAGCTGTTGCACGTCAAACTCGGTGATACTTTTTTCTGCAAAAATTGAATCACGAATAAATAAAAATGCTTCCATCATAATTGAACGGAGCTTCGGGGCTGTTTCGTTGATGTTTTCATCCATCTGTTTCTCTGACCATACAGCTTGTATATGCTGAACAATATCGGCTGAAGAATAAAGTTCCGCTCCGAGTGAGCGAAGTATTTCAATGGTTCCACCGTCAACTTTACTGACAGTAGGGATGTCATTATTCGGAGAATATTCGAGCGCGAGTCGTGGGAATTTTTCAACAATTTTTTGCAACTCATCCATCCATTCGTGACGATTTGAGTACATAATTTGGCGAGCATCCACTGAATCCAAAGTGAAATTTTCGATTGCATGAACAAGTTTAATCGGTTCCCCGGTAGCAGGAATAACTACAGCCCACCTCCTTGTACAGTGTGTTGCCGGAGGAATAGAGAGAATATCCCATGCAATTGAATTGCTGCCGCGAAAGTCATAAAGAAACCAAGCATCTACACCAAGTTTCTTGAGTAGCGATTGAATAATTATAAGGTTCATTGAGGGAAAATAGAAGCAATGTGAATGATAAAATTAGACATCGTCTATCAAAACTATTGAAATTCTCCGAAAGTTTTGGTAAACTTGTGATAATTATTTTTTCTGAATGGTAATTTAACACTTATTTTACATACCTAAAAGGAGACAAAATGGAAGCATCAGAAACAAAAAACGCAATGCCGCGAATCGGTGATAAAGCGCCTGATTTCGAGGCAAACACAACACAGGGAGCATTGAAATTTTCAGACTATAATGTAGGAAGTTGGGTTATACTTTTTTCGCATCCTGCCGACTTTACGCCTGTTTGTACTACCGAATTGACTGAATTTGCCCGTGAACAAGAATATTTCTTTCAGCATACTACCAAACTTCTCGGTTTGAGTATAGACAGTATTCATTCTCATGTGGCATGGGTACATAATGTTCGTGCAAACACAGGCGTTACAATGCGTTTCCCGTTGATTGCCGACAGTGGAATGAAAGTAGCAAACCTTTACGGTATGCTTCATCCCGGCGAGCACGCCACTGAAACAGTACGCGCTGTTTTCTTTATTGATCCTAACGGTACAATCCGCTTAATAATGTATTATCCGTTGAATGTAGGAAGAAGCATGGACGAGATCAAGCGCGTTCTGACTGCACTTCAAACAGCCGATGCAAATAAATGCTCTCTTCCTATTAATTGGAAGCAAGGTGATTTGGCTATTATGCCACCACCTAAAACAGTTACCGACCTTGAAGCACGTGATTCCATTACCGAAAATAAAACTGACTTCTATTTAATTAAAAAAGTTATCTAAGCTAAACTAAAGATTACTGTCTAAAGTCTCATGTAAAATTATCTTTCTAATTTCCTTATCTTAATCTTTCTGAACACGATGAAATTTCCGATTTACCTTGATTACAATGCCACTACTCCTGTTGACGAGCGTGTGTTTGAAGCTATGAAACCCTTTTTTATGGAGCAGTTTGGCAATGCGGCAAGCAGTGGTCATGCGTTTGGTAATCGGGCAAAATCAGCTGTCGAAGAATCCCGAAGCATTATTGCACAGGCAATAAACGCTTCTCCGGAAGAGATAATTTTTACGTCCGGTGCAACCGAATCCAATAATCTTGCGATTAAAGGGGCGGATAAGATGCTTGCTGATAAAGGAAATCATATCATAACTGCGGTTACGGAGCATAAAGCAGTATTGGATACATGCAAATCTCTCGAAAAAGACGGTGTTGAGGTTACGTATTTATCTGTAGACGACGAAGGGAGCGTCCCTTTGAGTGACATCGTTGCTGCAATCAGTGACAGAACAATCTTAGTAACACTCATGCACGGTAATAATGAAATCGGAACATTGCACGATATTCAGAAAATAGGTGAAATGTGTCGCGAAAAGGGAGTATGGTTTCATACTGATTCCACACAAACAATTGGGAAAATTCCTTTTGATGTAAAAGCAATGTATGTGGATATGGCATCGCTTACCGCACATAAGATATACGGACCGAAGGGTGTAGGGGCATTATATGTGCGGAACGGATGCAAGGTTATTCCTCAAATTGACGGCGGGGGACATGAATCGGGTATGAGAAGTGGAACGCTCAATGTACCGGGTATAGTTGGCTTTGCTAAATCAATCGAGGTGGCTTTGGCAGATATGGAGCGCGACATTACTCACTGTTCCGGTTTGCGCAATCGCTTATGGGAGTTTTTGAAAACAATTGACGGGGTGATGCTCAACGGACCAAATCCCCTCAACGACTCACATAAACGTCTCCCGAATAATCTCAGTGTGAGCATTAGCGGTGACAATGGGGAACTGATAGCGGGTTCGCTGATGAATGTAGCTGTTTCCTCACGTTCTGCCTGTACATCTGCATCAAACGAGCCATCTCATGTATTGCGATCCATCGGACGTACCAATCCAAATCTAACTACTCTTCGTTTCGGCATCGGTAGAATGACCACAGAAGAAGAAATCAACTATACGATTGAGTGTATTCGCGGAGCAGTGGAGTAAATGTAATGTTAATAAAGAAATCCCAACAGATTCTATTAGTCTGCTGGGATTTTCTTTATTATTTAGAATCCTATTCCTTACTATCCGCTGCAAATAACAGCGTGAACCTAGAGCCGCGGTTCACTTTGCTTTCCACCTCAACTCGCCCTCCGTGCCCCTCGGCAATATGCTTTACTAACGTAAGACCCAAGCCGGTGCCGCCTACACGCGGCGATACCACGTCTTTCAACCGGACAAACGGCTTGAATATTTCATGGAATGATTCGGATGGAATACCGATTCCTTTGTCCTCAACACTCATGCACACAAATCCGTTTCTCTGAAATGTAACTATTGTAATAGAATGTTCCTGCCTGGAATATTTCATTGCATTACTAATGAGATTCATGACCGCCTCTGCAATTGCATCGGTATCGGCAGAGAAAAGGAGTTCATCTGTTGCAAAACGCTTCTCGACTATAAAACCCTCTTTCTCTATTTCATAACGCATCACCGATAACACATTCCTCACAATTGAGTTTAGCTCTGCAGGACTTTTGCTGTACTCTTTGATGCCACGTTCAACTTGCGCAAAATCCAACACTGTATCAATCATGCGAGACAGCCGTGCACTTTCACCCTCAATAATATCCAGATATTCTTGTGCCTTTACACCTTCTGCCCTTGTTCGCAGCATCTCAGCAAACATCCGAATTGCTGTAAGCGGTGTTTTTAATTCGTGGGAAACACCCGAAACAAAAAATGATTTCATCCGGTTTAACTCTTCTGCACGTCCTGCTTCCAATTGCCTCATGGACATTTGCCTGAGCATTTCAAGGCGTACTAATCCTTTCGCGAATTCGTATGTAGCTTCTGCTATTATATCGTAATCCTCTGCAGTAAATTTAGTACCTGATTTTTTTTGTCCGATAGCGATGCATCCTAAAAATTCATTACTTTGGGAGAGAATAGGTACTGCTAGTGCTAATTGAAAGCTGCTAAGTAGACCTTCATCAATGATTTCAGCTTCAGGTTCGATAAACTCAAGCAAACCAATTGTTTTTTTCTCTGAAATCAGACGATGTACGAAACTTAGCTCTGCTTTGAACTGCGAAAGTTCATCAATGTTATTTTCAGCAACAACTTTCAAAATACCATCATCATAAACAAATACACCGATTCTATCAATGGAAAGAATCTCGCTGATATAGTTCATGAGTATTTTACCTAAATCAGTAGTGACTTCAGCCAAAGCTAGCCGGCTTGCCATTGCTTGCCGAACAGAGTTTAGCCGGTAATTCACCGTAAAAAAGGTTTTTTCAACAAATGTCTGTACGAGCTTTTTAGTACGGTCGAAAAAAACCAAATTGATTGTCACCATAACAGTCGTTACAATGAAGGTTATTTGAGGTGAAAGTACTCCGTTTAATTTTAGAAGTGTAGTGAATACTATCGCATACACAAGTAATATCAGAGTAGATATAATTATATAGATAGCACTACGACTGATAAGAGCGGTAATATCCATTATCCGATAGCGAACGAGAGCAATAGCCATCGAAATCGGGATAATAGTCATCAGCAAAAAGTTCGTTGTTGCAGGAACAAGAGTGGTATCCGAAATTAAACGGGGTACTATCAATAATCCGATATAGAAGATTGCTGAGATACTCGTGCCGGTGGCAATCCACATGATTTTTCGCTGCTCAGATTCTTGAATCTTTGCTTTGAACGCAAAATAAAAGCTCACTCCTGTCAGAATGATAATCCCCGCAAACCATATTTTAGCTATAAAAAATAGTATCACGTGAATCTTAAAGATTGACAGTGAGGTGTTGGTTGCCGCTACGATAAATGATATTGTCAATAGACCTGCAAGGGCTGCTGCTAAACGAATGAGGAGTCGTTGAAGTTGCGAGGTCTCGGCACTGCGGTCATTCGGGAAAACACGACTGAACATCAGCAAAAGGACAGGAGCGAAAGAAAATGAAGCATAAAATACGGCAGTAACTAGATATCCAATTCCTAGAGGCATTGTGTAATGTCCTGCGGTTGACATAATCAAGCTGCCCATTACCAGACAAAGCGCGTGGAACAGTTCTACATCCTTTCCATTCGGACGGCGAATGCGAACGATGTATGCCATTACAAACAAAATTCCTGAACTTAGAATGATTATGACAAAGTACATTGGGGTGTGGAAACGCTTCAATGTAACTTCGGCATTGTATGGCTCCGGTGAAAGCGTTCCCATAACTCGAATCATGACAGTATCGCCAACTGAATGCTTATCGAGTATAAACTCAGCTTGTTTAAGTGAGTTGACATGGATACTATCCACGATTTTGAGGGTATCACCTACACGAAGGATAGTTGCAACGCTCGAATCGGGTGAACCGATTGCCATGCTGTCATGTATATCAAACGGCAGGGCAGGTTTTTCCCAAACATGGCAAAACCCCAAAATCCAAATAAAAACAGCAATAAGTTCCAATCCAAAAAAACGTGTACGAAAAACCATAAGCCACTAGCAAAAATCAAAGAAAAACAAATGAAATATCCTGAAAAAAAGCGTTTTAAGACGAGGAGTGCTGAAACGCATAATGTCAGACTGCGAGCAGTCACACTTGTAAAGGTGTTATTTTTATGATAAACTATCTATAGTTTATCATCTCTTACAGGAGATGGCAAATCCTATGCCAAGTGGTGTGATCTTCCTTGTATTTCAATCGAAGAACTCAGCCCGTACATCTCTTACAGGGAGGTAAACTGTAAATGACATTAATTGACGTACATACAATAGGAGTCCGGGCATTAGGAATTATATTGAATATGGTAAGGATTCTTGTGGAAGATGAGTCTAATTGACGAGAAAATAAAAGGGATAAAAAAGAGTGGAAAATGTTGCTGCAAAGATTATGATTCTTTTTAAAACGAGGATAGGTTACCATTAAATTATAAAGTTGAGACTACGTGAGAATGTGTTTGAATTGAGTGAAGCGAATGTGAATAAATGAAATTATTGACGGTGTGGAAAACTTTTTTATAAAACTAATTTTTATCGTCACTAAAGCCGATTAAAGTTTGTATTTTTGCGATATAAGTACGAAAAGCAGAGAAGCAAAGCGCACTTTTAAAAATAAATTCAAGAATTTAGAGAGACGACACTTAGTATATGCAGATTAAAGATTCAACAATTGTAGTTATAGGCGGATGGGGGCTTGTTGGCGCAGCAATGTGCAGGAAATTAATGGAATTCAGCCCTAAAAAATTAGTAATTACCTCGTTAAAACAATCAGAAGCAGAAGAAGCAGTCGAAGATTTACGAAAAGAGTATTCAAATTTTCCTTCGGAAATGTTTGAAGCATGGTGGGGGAATATCTTTACCCGTAATGAATGGAAAGATATACCAAGAGAAGTACTTTTAGCAGATGAGAAGACCCGTATGGGGCTAATTCACGATGTAATTGATGAATTAGACGATACCATTCTCCAAAACGCGGCTTTATACTCACTCCTTCAATCCACAAAGCCCGACGCAGTTATTGATTGTGTAAATACTGCAACAGCAATAGCTTATCAAGATATTTATTCAAGCTCACGGTCTATTTTAGGTGAATTAACACAAGGCAGTGCAAGCAATGAAACTGTCGGGCGATTACTTGCGAGTCTCTATATTCCGCAGCTTACACGGCATATACAGGTTCTTTATCGCGGCTTAAAAGATGCGGGGACAACTTCATATATCAAAATAGGGACCAGCGGTACCGGTGGTATGGGGTTAAACATTCCCTATACTCACAGCGAAGAACAACCTTCGCGTGTCCTTCTTGCCAAATCGGCAGTTGCCGGTGCGCAAACTCTCCTTTTATTTCTGACAGCCCGAACACCAAACGGTCCACTTGTTAAAGAGATAAAGCCAAGCGCAACAATTGCTTGGAAAAGAATAGGTCACGGGGAGGTTATCCGTAAGGGTAAGCCGATACCGCTTGTAGATATGGTGCATGAAAATGCAATGCAGCTTAGTTCAGGAGTATTCTCCTTAACTCCTGTAGAGGGTGTTAAGGATTTTGGAGAAAATTTCAAATCTGTATTCATTGATACCGGTGAAAACGGGATTTTTTCTCGTGCTGAATTTGAAACAATCAGTGCACTCGGACAAATGGAACTTGTTACCCCCGAAGAAATTGCGGAGGTTACAGTCAATGAGCTTCGAGGTGGCAATACGGGCTTGGATGTCATCGGGGCATTGGATGCTTCGGTAATGGGACCTACGTACCGTGGGGGAATTTTAAGGAACTCTGCTTTAGAACAATTAAAAACGTTAGAAAAAGAAACGGGAGCAGACAGCATTGCTTTCGAAATGCTTGGTCCGCCTCGTTTGTCAAAGCTCTTGTATGAAGCATATATCCTGAAACGTATTGCAGTTTCGTTCGAGACCGCAATTGCTACTCCTGCGAGCGAACTTGCTGAAAAAGCAGATATGTTGATTAAATCCGATGCTACGCTTCGTGCGCAAATGCTATCAGTCGGCTTAGTAATTATGCTGCAGGACGGAAAGTCGTATTTACGAGGAAATGATGTTAAGATTCCACCATATCGCGGACAAATTGAGCTCGAAACTACAGATGAAAACATAGAAAAATGGTGCCATGACGGATGGGTGGATCTTCGAGTCGAGAATTTGATCGCATGGCAAGCCAGACTAAAACGCATAATGAATGACGTAGGAGCGATGCCGACAGGGGATACCAGTTCTCGGTTCACATATTCACGGGTATACTGGGAGAATTTTCAAACTATTGACGGTGGCAAACTCGCATCATGGATATTTGAAGTAGAGGAACACGGATGGCGATTTAAAAGGTAATCTGCCATGAATACGAGAAAAATTCGCCTTGCAATTATGGCTTCGGGTAAAGGAAGTAATGCTGAAGCAATAATAAAATTTTCACGAGAAAAAGAAGCTGCTTTTCAAGTAGTTCTGATTATCACGAATAATCCTGAAGCCGGTGTGATAGATGTTGCAAAAAGACATTCGACAAACTGGGAATGTATTAATGCTAAAGGTTATGTAAACAAGGAAGATGCGGAAATAAAACTTTTGGAATCAATAGAGAAAAATGGTGTTGAAATGATAGCTTTGGCAGGGTACTTACAATTAATTCCTCAAAAGTTAATTGATAAATTTCCTGATAGAATTCTAAATATACACCCGTCTCTATTGCCAAAATATGGAGGTAAGGGTATGTATGGTTTACGAGTTCATAAAAAAGTTATTGAAAATAGGGAACAAATTTCGGGTTCGTCAGTACATATTGTTGAGAGTGAGTATGATTCCGGAAAAATACTATGCCAGTCTCTAGTAACTATTGATGAAAATGAAATGCCAATAACTCTTTCAGAGAAAGTCTTACAAGTGGAGCATACCATTTATCCTTTGGTTTTGAATGAGCAGTCAAAACAAATAATAAGTGGTTTGTAAATTTTTCTTGTTTGTTTGCTTTTTTTTTTTGAACTTAGCCGTTAGTTTTCCAAGTAGAGCGTAAATAAGAGTTAACGTAAGAGTTAATATTATAGTAATAAAGCACTGTTTTCTTACTGTAAATAGTTAGCAACAATTCAAAAACATTCAATAATTCTATTATATTTTTTTGTTACATTTTTCTTCGTGAGGTATTCCAATGAAGAGTACACTGCTACTTTTTGCGATTGCCCTTTGTGTGGTAAGCACAGCATTCGCAGCAGAAGATGGTAAGGATGGCGGAGTCGAAGTATTACGCAAGTCGGATCTTGCTAAAGGTTCATTCCCCCAGCCATTTACTGCATTCCCGGCGATTAATACCGTCAATAATAATCGTCCGGCAAAAAATCAGCCGGCGGTTTCGACCGGCTATTATGCCGTAGATAGCGATGATGAATCCGATGACAAGCATCGTCCCGACCTATATAAATCATATTTGGATAAGGATTCCGATACTGAACCATCGGAAGCCATTAAGTGGAAAAGGATTATATCAGGTCCTAACCAAATTGTAGATGACCAGGATCTTGCCGATAACGGTAAAATGTGGTTCAAAAATCCAAACGATTTAGCCGACTCGACAGATAATGCACTCGCAGGTCCTATTAAGATTGGTTTTCCTTTCTATTATAATGGCGTTAGATATGATAGCTTTTACGTGTCTACCAACGGATTGATTGCACTTTCCAATCGTCGTTACAGCTATGATGCAGCAGGTAATAAAACAATTCCTGCCGGATCATCAGATGCGTATAACTTTTATCGTGAAGATAACGTAGATGCAACTACTTATGGCGGTGCTCGTCCTAAAGTGGGCGACGGCTTGGGTGATAATACCGTTGATGATTATGGTTATAAATTTGTTGCTCTTGGTGCTAATACTGCTACCGGTGGAATCAGAAACCCGACAAATACCCAACTAAACGCAGTGCCGGGTGATATGATTTATTCTCCGATTATTGCTGCATTGTGGACAAATTTGCAGTTATCGCAAAATCCTAATTTGGACGATGCAGATAAAGGACAAGTTTGGTTCAAACGTGCGGACAACCCTGACGGAACACGCCGATTAATTATTTTTTACAAAAATGTATCGTTGATGGGTACCAAGACTACTCGTGTTGGTCCTGCTTCATTCCCTAGAGATGACAGAAGAATTCTTATTGATTTTCAGGTTACTTTAGATGAATCAGACAGCTCTGTCTATGTTTACTATAAATCATTATCCGGAAGTATCGTATTGGGCAATGTACCGATTGGTGCGAGTGAGCTTCTGAGAATGAATTCAACGATTGGTTTGAGAGGTAATGCCCGTCATTATGCTTATAAAGACCCTTCATGTACTTCTAATCTTACACAGTCTGAGTATTTAAACTCATATGCACAATACTCACAGTATTTGGCAAATGCAGACTTCCCTGGAAATGCTGTAAATGTTGCCGGTCCGGTAGGGTCTGGTGCTTCTACACCTCAGACAGGACTGGCGATACGCTTTAAACAGTGGAAGAATGTTTTAAGAGTGGTCGGGCAACCTACCTATCTTGGAAGAGCTTTATCCGCGGCTGCAGACTTGGATCAATATGTCAGACCAATTACAGGAACAAATGTGGAGTTGCTCGCAGGACACGCACAATTAGGTGCTATTCGCCCTGTAGCTATCTTCCAAAACATGACGAATGATATTCAAGGTCCCGGTCTTGCTAACCCATTACGTCCTGCCGGTGTCAATTATCAAAAACAAGATATTAATTTTAGAACACGTTTCCGTATTATCAATCAAGCAACGGGACAGACTGCATATTCAGAATCAGTGCCAATCGGTATGAGCTGTTTGCAAGGTAATTGCCCCGGTACAACTGCTACTGTAGATTATGGAAGCGGTGCTACGTTTACTGTCCCGACTGCAGGCGGAACATTCCCTTATACTAACGGATCATGCCCATTAAACGGTATTCCTCCTTATGGTTTGGTAAGAGTTAATTTCCCCGCGTTCCAACCTAATGAATTGATTGACTTCCACATTGGTCGTCTGAGAGCATTGGTTATTGCTGAGCCGGTTGACACTTTGTTCAGAAGTTTAGGTGACGAATGGCCTTTCGATGATACAGTAAAGCAAAACATTTTCGTTATGCGTCGCTTGTCTTTCTTGAACAACGATGGTTTTAATGACGATGTTACACAATTCCATATTATAGACGGTACTGCAATGCCATCTGTGTTGAAATGGGTAAATATTGACGGTGAAGTTTCCGATGGTGATGAAAATACATATTTGCCTGTTCCTCCACGTGGAATATTTGCAGCTGCTAACAAAGCAAATCAAAAAATCAATTCACCGGTAATCAGATTGAACCGTAAAACTCTTTCCGGTGACGAACCAACTGCTCCTGCAAAAGGTGATGAATTGCGTTCATTCCCGATTGATATTAGAGACCTTCCTAATCGTTCGACAAAAGGTGCAGTTCTCTCTTTCTCTTATGAAAGAACTGGAAGTCAAAACGGTGATTTAGGTCGTGGATGGTCAGATGCGTTGCTTGTTGGACCAGAGCCAAGAGTTCTTTACAATGACCCTCCGGGCGGAACAACAACATATGGTGCCGCACCTGACGAACTCTATCTGGAGTTTGCACGTCCAAGCAATGATGAAATTGAAAATATTGCTAAGCAATCAGCTACCGATATTGCATGGAACAATCACAAACGTCGTGATGGTCAGACTATTACAGGAAATCCTGTGTTGACACTTTTTGGTGCCGGTGGTTTACGCCGCGGATTCCTCCAAAACAAACCGGGTGCTGTTGACGCACTTAGCAAAGACTCTGCACTTACAGCAGCTCAGGGCTTGAGAGCAAATAAATATGACGATGGTAAAGATTGGGAATTTACTAAATTCTGCTTCTATTTACCTGATTCATTGATTTATTCACCAAACTTAGGTGCTAAGAACTTTAGATTCCGCTTGCGTGTAGGTGCTGCGAATAATCAAACAGACCCACTTGCTCCTAAAGATGATGATGATGATTTCTTTATTGATAACGTTCATCTTATCTACTCACAAGAAAGTCCTGATATTGAAATGGAACTTGTTGAAGTAGACTGGGCATACGAGGTTACTCCTGCAAGTCAGGCAACGACAATGCCTATCAGATTTAAAGTTGTTAATAACTCAAATGTAAAATCAGCTACAACTGTTGTTAGAGTAAGAATTTATCAAGAACAATGGTTGACTGCTGACGATTTTACAAAAGATGTGAATGCGGTATATTGTAACCAATATCCACTTCCTGCTATCTATCCCGGTCAAGAAATCGTATCCAGCGTGCCACCATGGAATGCTAGAAGATCACCTCCGGGACGTTACGTAGTTGAAGGTAAAGTTACTGTACAAGGTGGCGATTTGGATAATACTAATGATGTAAATTACAGTATTTACAATTTACGCTATGGACCTGTATTTGCTTACGATCCTCCGGCAGCAAGAAATGATGTCCCTGACTTCGCAGCTGCTGCACTTGGTCGTCAATTCGTAGGAAAAGGTTTGAATATGTTCGGATTCTCCGAAGGTACATGGCCACACGCTGTGAGCCCTGACGGATTCACTCCTGTAACAGACATTATTGATGGTCGCTATGCTTTCGGTCCGGAAGCCGGTAACGGTTCAGGTCAAATAGCTATGAAATTTACTCTTATCAGACAAGACTCAATCAAAGGATTCCAAACATGGTTCGGTGGATTGAATCAAAGTCCTGATCCAATTTCGTTCTCTATTTACAAAGATGCCGGTGGTCAACCCGGTGCTAACCCAATTAATTTAGGATCTAGCGGAAAAGCAGTTGTTCGTCAAAGAGGATATGATGATGTTCGTAGAGAATTATTCTATGACGAATACACAACCTATCTACTTGACCAACCAATCGTTCTTGAACCGGGAGATTACTGGATTTCATGTGCTCAATTAGGGTTCGACGGTTTCGCATTGGGTGCTTCTAAAGCTCGTGTAGGTCAAATTATTACTAACTATAGTGACTTACCTCCGGGTACATACGGATTAAGCGGAACTCATCTTAATCTTGACAAACGATTCCGTACAGATAACGGATTTAAACAACTGATTAACAAAAACGTATTTGCATACGAAAACACAAGATTCTCAGGTACATGGAATCAATTTATGCCAAGTATCGGTAATCCTGCGTTTGGTCATCGTTCACACCAGTTTGGTGCTCGGATTTCTTCGTATCAAACTCGTTCACGTGGTACATGGCTTCCGCTTCTTCGCCCATACCTTGGAGATAAGTCATATTCTGAAACTCCTTTATGGGATGAAAATTGCGGAGTTCCGGTAGAACTTACTTATTTTGACGGTCAAAAACGTCAAAATGGTGTTGATCTCTTCTGGCATACAGCGTCTGAAGAAAACAACAGCGGTTTCCATGTAGAACGTCGCGCTATAGGTGGTGTAGAATCAGAAGGACAATGGAGTTCAATAGTTTTTGTAGGTGGTAATGGAACTACTACAGATGAGCATAATTACAGCTATACTGATAATAATGTCCGTCTTGGTAATACATATCAATATCGCTTAATGCAAGTTGATATGAATGGTATTGAGTTATGTAGACAAATTTCTGACATCCTCGAATTTACATTCGATGGCAATACAGAAGTAGCTCTCGGACAAAGCAATCCAAATCCATTCTCTGCATCAACAACTATTAATTTCCAATTACAAGACAAATCGCTTGTTAAGTTCGATGTTATAGATATATTTGGTAATGTTGTAAATACCTTAGTAAATGGTGAGCAACCTTCCGGATCAAACTCTGTAACATGGAACGGTACTGATTCTCAAGGTAATCCAGTTGCATCAGGTACATATATCTACCGTCTATCGGCTGGTAATCACGTACTCACAGGTAAGATGACTCTTACTAAGTAATTAAATGTTTATATGGTAATCAAATTCCATTGAACCGACTATAAAAGCCCTCTGTTTTTAACGGAGGGCTTTTTTTTATAGTATCGTAATAATCAATAATTAAAAAAAAATGGCAAATTCAATATTTACAAAAATTATTAAGCGTGAAATACCGGCAAAAATAGAGTATGAAGATGAGCAAGTAATTGCCTTCCACGATATTCATCCGCAAGCCCCCATTCATATTCTTATTGTTCCAAAAAAGGAAATTGAAACTCTTAATCAAGCTACAGAAGAGGATATGAAACTTCTCGGACATTGCCTGCTGGTAGCGAAAAATATAGCAAATCAAAAAAACATTTCAATGTCCGGATATAGAATAGTAATGAATTGTAACCGCGATGCGGGTCAAACAGTATTTCATATACACTTTCATTTACTCGGTGGAAAAGAATTGCAATTAGTTCTCGGATAACAACTATGGATACTATTATAAAATACGGTCAGGAAGTTATTACAACGGAACTGAATGCAGTCAGTAGAGCTTCCGATCGGCTGGATGAGAGATTTGAAAATGCAATAACCATACTTGCAAAAGCAGGTAAAGTAATTGTTTTAGGGATTGGTAAATCAGGAATAATTGCAAGAAAAATTGCAGCCACAATGACAAGTACCGGAACCCCTGCTGTTTTTCTTCATCCTGTTGAGGGATTACATGGGGACATTGGAATTATTACTTCGGGTGATGTAGCGTTGATGCTGTCTAAAAGTGGATCTACGGATGAACTGTTAAGAATAATTCCATACTTGAAAAAAAGGGGTATACAACTAATCTCTATTGTAGGCAATCTTGATTCACCAATTGCCAAGCAATCAGATATAGTGTTGGACGGGTCAATTGATAAAGAGGCGTGTCCGTTAAATCTGGCTCCTACAGCAAGTACAATGGCAGCACTAGCAATTGGTGATGCTTTGGCTATGGTGTTGATGAGATTGAAAAAAATTAGCAACGAAGACTTTGCATATTGTCATCCGCTTGGGCAGATTGGTAAGAATATTACAATGACGGTTAAGGATATTATGCATACAGGTGTGTCACTGCCGGTAGTGCTTCCAAATGAAATATTCCGTAAAGCATTAATTGAAAGTACACTCAAATCACTCGGCTGCGTATGTGTAGTTGATGAAAATGATGTATTAGTAGGTATTATTACAGACGGTGATGTACGACGGATTTTGCAGGAGAATGAGGATATTCGCACCCTTACTGTCAGTGAAGTAATGATTTCAAATCCAATTACTGTGCATGAAGATGCCCTGCTTGGAGAAGCACTTGCTTTAATGGAAAATCGTTCACACCAGATTAGCGTATTACCGGTAGTTAATCATGATGGTAAATGCATTGGCGTTATCCGAATACATGATATTCTAAGAAGCGATTTGTAGTGCAACTCGAATTGAAATAGCTTGAAATGCTTTGATAAAACAATTTATGAATACCGACAAGAGAGTGTACCATCTTGCCAGAATACTTTTTCTATAAACTGATTCTTGAGGATTGAAGCGATAAGTAGGTTGCAACTACAAATCAATGGGGCGGTTTGCTTAATGGCGATTTAAAAATCGGTTGTACGGGAGCAGTGGTAATCGGAATAGTCTGTTTACGTCTATCGGAGGAGCGTTTACTTTCCTTACTTTTATTCTTTAAAATAAGTTTATGACTATTTGATGATTGATTCTGGGATTTTTGATTTTTCGCAGACCCGTTTGAACTTGAAGTCTGAGGGGTAGGTTTGACAATTTGTTTTTGTTGTAAAGGTTTAGTTTGATCTTTATCGTTCTTTACAGGCGGTTGTATAGTTTTTACAGGTTGTTGGACAGGTTTTACCACTTGATTTTTTTTAGATTCGGCTGCCTTTTTTTCAGCAGCAATTGCAGCAATTTTTGCTAGTGAATCTATATTCCTATAGGGCGAAGCTGAAGTATTTACTTCTGTTGCTGTAATTTTTACGTATCGTAGAGCCGTTCCCTTCTTACCTAACTGAGGAATCGGAACATTATTTCTCTTCAAATCCAGTGCTCCGGCATTGCCAAGGGAAAGAACAAACTGCGTTTTAGCTGACCAGCGACGCTGCATTCCCGGAGTCATTAATAATTGGTCGCTTTTCTTACCGTCCGCATTCATTGTTAGCCATACACTGTCGGTAGCTGTTGCTTCAAGTATTATACTGTCTTGCGATGATTCTTCAAACAGTCTATTAAGAAGACCACCATCGTCATTGCTGTCCCTTATATCGGACGCAGGTACAAGTTCTCCGGCTTGTTTAGGCGGCTTAGGATCTTCTTTGAAAAAATAATAGTATCCTACAGCAGTTATACCAAGCAATAGAGCAGAATAAATTAATAGTCTGATAATCTGTGGGGATGCTTGTACAGGTTTGATTTTATCTTTGGGCTTTATCGTATTACCCGAAATAAAAGTGGTCGTAGGTGATAATGTAGATTCTTTGTTGGATTGTAATACATTCGACAACGAGAAATTTGTTGATTCCTGCTTAGGAACGTCTAAACCTGACGCAATCCACAACTCATCCAATTCTTCTTCTGGGATTTCTAATAAAGCGCCGTAATTTTTTACAAAAGAAGTAACATATACACGTGGGAGTATGTCGAAATTTCCTTCTTCAAGAGCATTGATAACATTGGGGCGGATGCGAGTACGTGCTGATATCTCTCTTACGGAGAGTGTTAATTCTTCTCTACGGCTTCGTAATCGTTCGCTCAGTGGATTCATAGTTCTCTCGAAGTGGAAAAATAAATAGTTATCCACAAAATTACGGATTTATATGCATTTAACAGACTAGAAACCGTAGAGCTTTCGTATTTTTGTGACGGTAAATAAACTAAACTATACATATTAGATAAAAAACTATGGAAACAACTCAAATTTTGGACGAAGTAGTTCAAACAATGCACACAATTAGCGATATAAATGCTGCAGCCGCAATCTTGAATTGGGATCAAGAAACATATATGCCTGCAGGAGCATCAGAAACTCGAGCAGAGCAAATTTCAACACTCGAAACGCTCTCGCACCAATTTCTTACCGGCGAACACTCACAGCAATTAATCAATAAAATTGCCGGTTTGAATGGAATTGCCGAATCAGAGCCCCTGTTGAAACTATTTGTACATGATTTTGAACGTGCTTCAAAACTTCCGGAAGATTTAGTTCGACGTACCTCCCGTGCTCAGGCACTGGCACAAGACACATGGAAACATGCTCGTGCTGAGAAAAATTATGCCAAATTTCAACCGGCACTTGCGGAACTTGTAGAATTGAAAGTAGAAGCAGCCGAACGGTATGGTTACGCTGAAAATCGCTATGACGCTCTCCTTAATCTATTTGAACCCGGAATGACGGTTTCGCAATTAAATCCTGTCTTTGAGAATTTACGGGCTGCTACAGCTGATATTCTGGCTGCCATTGCTCCAAATCTTGATTCTGTGTCTGACGCGCCGATGCAACAGCATTTTCCAAAACAAAAACAAATGGAATTTTCAAGCTATGTTTCGGGAAAGATGGGGTTCAATTTCAATAACGGACGTATTGATCTTTCTACTCATCCATTCTGTACTTCATTTTCGCAATATGATGTACGCCTTACTACAAGAATCAACGAAAATGATTTGCATTCATGTCTGTATGGAGTGATTCATGAGACAGGTCACGGACTCTATGAGCAAGGTTTTGCACCAAAGTTCGCCCGTACTTTTGCAGCAGACGGTGCATCAATTGGAATGCATGAATCGCAGTCGCTCTTGTGGGAAACAATTATAACACGTACTGAAGAATTTTGGGCTTTTGCTCTTCCAAAATTCAAAGAAATATTTGGAGAGGCAGCAGCAAATTACACGGCACGTGATTTCTATAAGGCAGTGAATACTATCAAGCCGTCTCTTATTCGTACTGAGGCAGACGAAGTAACGTACAATATGCACATCATCCTTCGATATGAACTTGAACGTGAAATGATAAATCAGACAATAGATTTAAAGGATATTCCTGAAATTTGGAACGAAAAAATGCGTCAAAATCTTGGACAAGTACCGAAACACGATGGTGAAGGATGCTTGCAGGATATTCATTGGTCATTTGGAGGGTTTGGGTATTTCCCCGGATACACGCTCGGCAAACTCTATGCAGCAATGGAATGGAATGTTCTGCAAGTTCAAATGCCGGATGTACGGTCTAAAATTGCAAACGGCGATTTAATGCCTATTCGCGAATGGCTGCGTGAGAATATCCATCAATACGGACGTTCACAAAAACCCGCAGAAATTATCAAAAGAATTACCGGGAATTCTTTGACCGAAAAAGATTTCGTAGAATATGCAACAGCGAAAGCAATGGATGTGTATCAAATAAAATAATTATGGAATAGTGTACATGAAACGGCAGCTACTTTGTGCTTCTACTTGGGGGCAAAAGTAGCTGTTGTAGTTTTTGAGGTGAATAGCATTGAAATATAGAAAAAAAAGATTTTAATGGGTAAGGCATGATGAAAATATATTTTCAGAAACAAAGTAAGCAAACAAGATGAATTTATCTGAATTACAAAACCTCATAACTCAAGCTGAAATTGAAAACAACAAAAACAATTACATTCAAGCAGAGAAGCTATGTAACAATGTTTTAGATTCGATTTCAGAAAATCCTTTATCGGCTGATAACGAATATCAACTGTTGCGCTGTAGAGCTATGCACCTTATCGCCATATCATTACGGAAGCAGGGCTTTAGTAAGGAAGCATTTCCGTTTGCAAGTCAGGCACATGAAATAGCCGTAATGACAGGCAGTAAAATTGACGAAGCGAAAGCGTTAACAGCTATCGGGTATTTACATGATCTTTTTTGTGACTACCCCAAAGCATTGGAGTTTATGCAAAAAGCATTGAACATTAATACTGAATTGGGAAATAAAGAAGGGGTTGCTACAAATCTCACGAATATAGGCGGAGTATACTGGTGCTTGTCAGATTACCCCCTTTCTTTTGAGTATTTTAAGAAATCACTTGCAATTTGTGAAGAACTTGGTGATAAAGAAAGAATAGGAATCAACCTCGGAAATATAGGGAATGTATATTGGAATCTTTCCAATTATCAATCAGCAATGGAGTATTACGCAAATTCACTCAAAATCACTCAAGAAATGGGAAATAAAGAGGGAATTTCAAGCAACCTTAATAATATTGGTAACTTGTATTGGAAACTTCAAGACTATCCTCTTGCTCTCGAATATCATCTAAAAGCTCTCGCTATTGACGAAGAATTAGAAAGAAAAGAGGGTATTGCAAGCAATCTTATAAATATAGGAGGAATCTATTACTATCTTGAAAATTATATTCTTGCACAGGAATACCATAAAAAATCACTGTCAATGTACCAAGAATTGGGAAGAAAAGACGGTGTTGCAAAAAACTTATCAAATTTAGGGACATTATATACGAAAATTTCTGAGTATCCCGACGCATTTAAGTGTTTATATGAGTCATTGGCGCTTCATGAAGAATTAGGGATGAGGGAAGGAATGGCTACTATATTCCATAACATCGGCTCACTTTATTTCGACGAAAATTACCATGGATATGATGTTATAAAAGCGGAAGAATATTTCCTAAAAGCAATCTCGATAAACGAAGATCTTGGAAATAAACAGCATCTCTATGAAAATCACCAGACCCTTGCTGAGCTTTATAATCATGAAAAAAGGTGGGAAGAAGCATACAAACACCTTCAAAAATTTCATGAAATAGAGAAGGAAGTTCAAAGTGACGAAGTTAAGAAAATGGCAAATAATTTTGATTTTGAACGCCAAACAGCCGAAAGAGAAAAGGCACTCGCGATTGAACGTGCAAGAGCCCAGGCAACTGACGATATTCTTGCGAATATCCTTCCGGCAAACATTACCGAACGCTTGATAAAAGGTGAAAAGAAAATAGCAGATACACATAGCAGTGTAAGCGTACTCTTTATTGATATAGTGGACTTTACCCATTTATCCTCCAAACTTCGAGCAGATGAACTCATTGATCTTCTGGATATTGTTTTCAGCAGGTTTGATACAATTTGTAAAAAGTATGGCTTGGAGAAAATTAAGACAATCGGTGATGCCTATATGGCAGTATGCGGCGCACCTGTCTCCTATGATAATCATGCCGAAAGGACGGCACTTGCTGCTTTTGAAATGTTGGAAGATTTTGAGATAGAGCAGAAATTTTCAATTCCAATTAATTTGGGATTTCGGATTGGTTTGCATTCTGGAAGTGTTGTTGCCGGAATCATTGGTGAGAATAAATATTCGTATGACTTATGGGGTGATGCTGTGAATACAGCCAGTAGAATGGAAAGTCACGGCGAAGAGGGCAAAATACACACAACGGAAGATTTTGTTCGTGCCTTCGAATTGGACAGAAGTGATGAACAGACTAGGATTCTGTTCACCCCACGTGGAGAGGTGGACATCAAAGGCAAGGGGATGATGAAAACGTATTTTCTGGAACAAATAAAATAAACAAATACTATTCACTTTAAACTTAACATGAGCATACACTCCATTCATCAATATCGAAGTGAAGTTGAGAGAATCATTCACTTTGGCGGAACGAAAAAGGAAACTGCAATCCGTAACGCATTCTATAATCTGCTCAATGACTATGCAAAGCAAAAGGGGTTAATGATTGTTCCCGAAGTAACCATCAAAGCAGCAAACGGACGGAATGTAACACCCGACGGCACACTCAAGGATATGCTCCGCCAAGATTGGGGATATTGGGAAAGTAAGGATGATAATGATGATTTAGATGTTGAGATTGAAAAGAAATTTGCCAGTGGATACCCAAAAGAAAATATTATATTCGAGGACAGCAAAACTGCTGTGCTTATTCAAAACGGAATAGAGGTCGGTCGTGTTTCCTTTGAAGATTCGGACGCTCTGCACCGTCTGCTGACGGCATTCATATCCTTTGAACGACCCGAAGTGATTAACTTTCGCAAGGCAATTGAACATTTCAAGGAGGATATTCCAAAAGTGACAGGCGTTCTTCGTGAAATGATTATCACCGCCGAGGCATCGAACGCGAAGTATAACAAAGCCGCCGCCGTCTTCCTAAAACTCTGCCATGAAAGTATCAACCCCAATATCACCCGCGAGGATATTCGTGAAATGATTATCCAGCATATTCTTACCGAGGATATTTTCAATACGATTTTTGATGAAACGCAGTTCCACCGAGAAAACAATATCGCGCGGCAACTCGAAGCTGTGATTCAAACTTTTTTTACGGGAAGTATTCGCCGGAGCGCGCTCGGCAGTATTTTGCCGTATTACCAGACGATTAATGCAGCTGCCGCAGGAATAGCCGACCACCACGAAAAGCAAAAGTTCCTGAAAGTAGTCTATGAAACCTTTTACAAAAGTTATAATCCTAAAGCTGCCGACCGTTTGGGGGTGGTCTATACTCCCAATGAAATTGTGCGGTTTATGATAGAGAGTACAGACTATCTGCTCCACAAACATTTCGACAGATTCCTCGAGGATAAGGATGTGGAAATCCTCGACCCCGCCACAGGCACAGGAACATTTATCTGTGATTTGATAGACTACCTCCGCAAGGAAAAGGTAGAGTACAAATACAAGAACGAAATCCACGCAAACGAAGTGGCGATCCTGCCGTATTATATCAGCAATCTGAATATCGAGTTTACCTACGCCCAAAAAATGGGGAAGTATGCCGAGTTCGAAAATCTCTGCTTTGTGGATACTCTTGATAATATGGGGTTTGCATATCGCGGGAAACAGGGTGATATTTTTGCTTCGTTTACCGAGGAAAACAGCGAGCGTATCCGTAAGCAAAACCTAAAGAAAATTGCCGTGATAATCGGCAATCCGCCGTACAATGCTAATCAAGCGAACGAAAACGACAATAACAAAAACCGCGAATATCCCGAAATAGACAAGCGAATCAAAGATACATTCATCAAGCAAAGCACCGCCCAAAAAACGAAGGTCTATGATATGTATGCACGGTTCTACCGGTGGGCATTCGACCGTTTGGAGCATAACGGGGTGATAGCGTTTATCACGAACCGCTCATTCATAGATAGCCGGACATTTGACGGCTTTCGGAAGACTATCCAATCTGAATTTGACTATTGCTACATTATTGATACCAAAAGTGATGTGCGCGCCAACCCCAAAATTGCAGGAACAACGCATAATGTATTCGGCATTCAAGCTGGTGTAGCGTTGATGTTTTTAATTAAAAAGGCAAAACGGGAGAATGATGCTTGTAAAATCCATTATATCACAATGGATGATTTTTGGCGCAAAGAACAAAAACTACAATGGTTCGCTGAGAATCATATTAAAGAAATTTCTTTTGAGAATGTCCACCCTGACAAGAATAATAATTGGATAAACAATGTAGATAATGATTGGGAATCACTTGTGCCGTTTGTAGGTCAAAGCAATTCACAAGAACAAATGTTTACATTTAGTTTAAATGGTGTAGCTACGAGTAGAGACGAATGGGTATATGATTTTTCCAGAAGTAATTTGGAAGAGAAAACAAGATTCTTTATATCACATTACAATAAATTAGTTGATTCCGGTCTGAAAAATATAGATAATATAATTAAGTGGAGTTCAACTCTCATTGCAAATTTGCAAAAAAATAAGAAGGCAATATTTGATGAAAAACACATTGTTCCTTCAGATTATCGTCCGTTTATTAAAGAATATTTTTATTCCGAAAAGATTTTGAATGATAGGCTTACAGAAAATCATTATCAAGTTTTTGGCAGAGATTTGAGAAATAGAAATAAACTCTTAATCCTTGCTGCATATGATAGAAAACCCTTCTCTGTATTAATAGGTAATTCAATTCAAAATATGAATTTCTTTGCTGATCCCGCACAATCCATTCCCCTCTACCGCTACACCCCCGACGGCACACGCATAGACAACATAACCGACTGGGGCTTAGCTCAATTCATAAAGCACTACGGCAAGAAGGGGATGAGCAAGGAGGCGATATTCCACTACGTCTATGCAGTATTGCACAACCCTGCCTACCGCACGAAATATGAACTGAACTTGAAACGGGAGTTCCCTCGCGTTCCGTTTTATGAGGATTTTGCGCAGTGGTCTGCATGGGGCAAAGAGCTGATGGAGCTGCATATCGGTTACGAAACCGTTCAGCCGTTCGGTTTGCAACGCCAAACCACCGATACCAAACCCACCCCGAAACCCAAACTAAAAGCCGACAAAACATCGGGCAACATCATACTCGACGAGAACACCACACTAACGGGCATACCGTTAGAGGCATGGAACTATAAGCTCGGCAACCGCTCTGCACTCGAGTGGATATTAGACCAATACAAGGAAAGCAAGCCCAAAGACCCGACGATTGCCGAACGGTTCAATACCTATAAATTTGCTGATTATAAGGAGCAGGTTGTTGATTTGCTGGATAGAGTTTGCAGGGTGAGTGTGGAGACGGTGCGGATAGTGGGGGCGATGAAGTAAGAGTCACCCCGTCCTTCGGACACCCCTCCGTGGGAGGGGAATTGTCTGATTGGCGAATTATTTCCGTCTAGAATTCCCCTCCCTTGGAGGGGCAGGGGTGGTCAGGTCAAGCAGGGAAAAACGCATAGACTCCATCCCAACCTTCCCCTACTGGGAAGGAGAAAGAACGAAAAAAAACAGCCAATGTCTTAAAAGCCATCCCATTGGGGGAGGGTAGGGTGGGGGGCATTACACTCATTTTCAATTTCAACCCTCACTTCTACGTCTTGTAAAAAGACAACACTATAAAATTTATACTCTTTCTATATGCTCCTAGCCATTGAATCCTCTTGCGACGAAACCTCTGCTGCCGTTCTTGATAACTCTACAGTTCTCAGTAATGTTATTTCATCACAATTATTTCATTCTAAGCATGGGGGGGTGATACCCGAACTTGCCTCACGGGCACACTTGCAGAGTATTTCGGCAGTAGTACGCGAAGCTCTTGAAACAGCAGCAATAAACGAAACACAACTTGAAGCAATTGCAGTAACTACCGAACCCGGATTGATTGGCTCACTGCTTGTCGGGTCTAATTTTGCGAAGGGGCTTGCGTTGCGTCTTGGGTTGCCGGTTGTCCCAGTTCACCATATCGAGGGGCATTTGTATTCAGGTTGTTTGGAAGATTCAAGTGTTGAGTTTCCGTTTGTATCGTTGGTAGTGAGTGGCGGTCATACTTCGCTTTTTTTAGTACAATCATACAGTAAGTATCGGGTGCTTGGTTCAACCAGAGATGATGCTGCGGGAGAGGCATTCGACAAAGTGGCAAAGTTGCTGGGGTTGGGGTATCCCGGCGGACCTTTAGTAGATGCCTTGGCTAAAGAAGGAAATCCTACTGCATATGTTTTTCCGCGCTCAATGCTCCATGACGGAACTTATAACTTCAGTTTTAGCGGTTTGAAAACATCGGTACGATATTTTTTGCAAAAGGAGTTCTCAAATGGAGTTCCGCTTGAAATATTGCCGGATATTTGTGCGTCTGTGCAACAAGCAATCACCGATGTACTGGTAGCCAAATCAATTCGTGCTGCCATTGAAACAAATGTAAAAACAATTGTGATTGCCGGAGGAGTTTCTGCAAATTCGGGCTTGCGCAACGACATGAATTTGGCGGGTACAAAGCATGGCATCAGAACAGTCGCCCCTCGCATGACTTTTTGTATGGACAACGCCGCAATGATTGGTTTTCTAGCAGAGAAAAAACTTGCCGAGCAACCGAATGCCTATATCCGGTTAGATTTTAAAGTGCATTCGGCTGCATTACGCGCTAAGAAGTAAAGAGACTATGGCATCGCTCGGTGTAATATCACTTGATTGTCATGCCGAGTTAATGACCGCCGCAGAGTCGGTTGCAAAACAATGTAATGATATGATGCAATGATTGAATTATGTTCATATTGCCCCATAGGGGCTGAATATCGGTAGAAAACAGGCGCACTCCCTTTCTTATAAGCTCCGTCAGGAGCGATATATCTATTATTTCAAAGAAAGATATGCCGTCCCTGACGGGACTTGATGTATTTTTTGAACTCGCTTCTACCGATATTTATTTCCTATGGGAATGAAGATTTGCACTTAAAACAGTAGATGTCATTTACAGTAATCAACAGAACGAATACCATCACAAAAGGTAAATACTATGGCAGATGTGATACCTCTCAGCCCAACCCGTAAACGATTGGAAGAACTGACAAAAGAATTACAAGAACTCCGCGACACACGTAACGGACTAAAAGCGCATTGGCAGCTTGAAAAAGATAATATCCAAAAAATCCGTACTCTCAAATCTGATATTGAAACAGCAAAACTAAGTGCATCTGAATTTGAACGTCAGGGGAATTTTGCAAAAGTGGCGGAAATACGCTACGGGCAAATTTTAGAACTTGAAAAACAAGTTGCAGAGGCAAATGCTAAACTAGAAGAAGTACAGTCCTCCGGCAAAATGCTCAAAGAAGAAGTTGATGCCGAAGATATTGCTGAAATTGTTGCAAAATGGACAGGTGTTCCGGTGCAAAGAATGCTTGAATCTGAGCGTTCCAAATTGCTTGCAATGGAGGAACGTCTCCACAAACGTGTGATTGCACAAACAGACGCTGTACGTGCTATAAGCAATGCCTTGAGGAGATCGAGAGCCGGCTTGCAAGATGAAAACCGCCCGATCGGCTCATTCATTTTCCTCGGGACGACCGGAGTAGGCAAAACGGAAATGGCTCGAGCTTTAGCAGAGTTTTTATTCGACGATGAAAATGCCATGGTACGAATTGATATGAGTGAATATATGGAAAAATTTTCCGTGTCACGCCTCATCGGTGCGCCACCGGGCTACGTAGGGTATGATGAAGGCGGGCAATTAACCGAGGCAGTTCGCCGCAAGCCGTATTCCGTTGTTTTGCTTGATGAAATTGAGAAAGCTCATTCGGATGTATTCAATGTACTGCTTCAAGTACTGGATGACGGTCGTCTGACCGACGGCAAGGGGCGTGAAGTGAATTTCAAGAATACTATTATCATTATGACTTCCAATCTTGGCACAGAATTTATACAAGATAAACTGCTTGAGATAACCGAAGAGAACCGTGATGAAATTATCGGCAGTGTTCGCTCTCAAATTGTGGGTTTATTGCGCGAGCGGATGCGTCCCGAATTTTTGAATAGAATTGATGAAATTATTCTATTTAAGCCGCTTACTCCGACTGAGATTCATCAAATTGCGCGTGTACATTTGGATAAACTTGCTGCAAAACTCAAGAAAGAGGATATATTGCTCGATATTACAACTGATGCGCTTGATTGGATTGCACGAATCGGCTATGATGTGCAATTTGGCGCGCGTCCGCTCAAGCGGGCAGTGCAGAGATATATTGCAGATCCTCTGGCAATTAAATTATTAGGCAGTGAGTTTTCAGCCGGTGATACTGTTAAAATTGATGTAAGTGATACAGGTTCACTGACTTTTGATAAAATTTGATTGCACGGGAATAACTAAAGCAGTAATTTTCGACGCTTCTTGAGTGTAAACGGTTGTTATTTATTTATGATGGAGCAATCCTTGAAACCTCTTTTCTTAGTGACGAATTTTGCTGTAGCTTGTCTTCTATTTGCATCGTGCTCATCGCCGAAGATTTCGCTTGAGCAATTCGGTGGTGTGGCAGACATTCCCGAAGGTGAAGAAGCAACCGTCTATTGGACATTTGCTAACGCCGACAGTGTGAGCATTACGGGTGAAGATGTAAATTATGGTCCGTCCGACAAGTTCTTCCCCCGACCTAAAATGACAACGACCTACCACATTACCGGCTATAAAATTGGCGGGGATTCTCTCTCGCAAGACTGGACAGTACGTGTATACCCAACCAAAAAAACGCAAGGGGCAGCAATTCTCAATACATCTGGGCAAAATGGATCAAATTCACTTCAAATTGATGTAAGTAAAAGTGAGACTTCATATTTAAGATCAGTAAATAAACTTGCCCAACCGTCACCGGTAGCAGAAACAAATCTACCTGCATTCATGAAAATCATGAGGTCATTACCGCCTGTAGGAGATGAACAAACTACAAGAATCAGTGCAGTAATTTATGATAAACATGGGAATTTCTCACACGGTTTCGATCAAAAAGAAGATGCGCAGCTTTGGTCATCGGTAGTAAATTGCGGTGATGTTACATCCGGGGCTGCTCCTCAAAATGCAATTGAACAAAATACGTATGGAAACATAGCCATTGGTATTGCAATGGACAGATCGCTGGCAATGTCCCCGTATGTTTATTCTGCTTTCAGTGCGATAGAGAATTTTCTTCCTTCGCTTCCTGTAACTGATTATATAGATTTTCTTACATTCAATCATACAGTAACGGAAGCAGTACCGCTTACAACTGCTGATTCAGCCCGATCAATTTTTAATTTTCTTTCTGTACCTCCTGCAAGTGGTCTTTCAGCACTCTATAAAGCTTCACACACTCTAGTTGATAAACTTCGTATAGCTCCTGCTGAACGTAAAGCTGCTGTCATCATTACGGCAAGTTCTGATAATTCATCGTTGCTCATAACAGCAGAGAATGCACGGCAGATTTCACTCGGTAGTCATATTCCGGTCTATATCATTGCTCTCGGCGACGGCAGTAGTGATACCTATACACTCAAATATCTGACGAGTTCGACGGGTGGACGGTTATACACTTTGCCGATAGATAGAATACGTGAAGTTTCGGATATTCTTACTGAAATCATGCAATCGCAAAAGTCATCCTACGAAATTACAATGCCGATAACGGGCAATGCAATGCAATGCTCAAAGCCAAATACAACAATTTCCTTTACTTCTCAAAACAGCACATTACAAGAGAAGGTGATACTCTCACCCGATTCTTTGTGGGAATCACCTACGTATCAGGCAGTTGCCCTTTTTGAAAGAAATAATGCAATACTTGACGACAGTTACAATTCACTCATTGCATCGCTTGCGGTTGCGTTAAAAGATAATCCTCAAAAACTTATTGAACTTGTGGGGCACAGCAGTAATGACAATTCAGATGATGATGCGATGGGACTGGCTATTCAACGTACCCAAGCAGTTCGGCGTGCATTGCTTGCCCAAGGGGTGACTGCCGCGCAAATCCGCACGCGTGCAGTAGGTAACCGCAAGCCGCTCTATTATATTGAGCAGGAAGCATGGCAAAAAAGCGCAAACCGTCGAGTGGAACTCAGATGGCTCGACCCAGCACTGCTACCGTTTGAAATTGCAGCCGAACAGGTAGCAAGTGAAGAGGAAGCTCTCCGAATGACCGAACGTTGGGAGCAACGCGGACATAAAGCATACTTTGAACGGGTGATTATCAATAAGAGTCCTTCCTATCGTGTCAAACTATGGGGGTATTCCACGCTTGCAACTGCAAAAGACATTGCAAAGCAGCTTCAGAAACAATATAAAATGACTTTGTTAGTGGAATAATCATATATTCTGTATAGCAACGTCTATTTGTTTTGTCATAGTGGTAATTTGTATCGGTATTGCTACTTTAGTATAGCAAATGATTAATATGAAAGTAATTCCAAGTGTATTCTTGCCTGAAGATTTGGCAGTTATATGAACATTTCGACTACGCTCAATGTGACATAAGTGTATAATAAATGATTAATAAGAATGCAGTCATGCTGAGTTCCAGATAGTCGCCGAGCCGCCTACAAAATAATATAATGACATAAAAAATAAGACAGTTGCCTTCTGTCATTCTGAAGGAGTCTTCGACT
>CAZGNO010000039.1:0-34107 GCA_964527785.1 uncultured Chitinophagaceae bacterium | reverse complement strand
TTTTTATGTCATTGTATTATTTTGTAGGCGGCTCGGCGACTATCAGGAACTCAGTATGATTGATATACCTATAGACAGTTTAATAGTGAAAAACCATTCTAAAGCATATAAATTTCAATTTAATTTAAAAAAAGGGTTTTCTTGTTACCAGTACAGCAACCAGAAAACCCTGACAACATACAAGAGAAATAAAACTTAGCTTATGGCAAATGCTGCCCGTAGGAACGCAATACGTTCTTGTTCATGAACTTTACCATGTCCTGCTGCTGGGCTTGCACTTTCGTTTCGTCCTACATAGAAAAGGCGTTGGCTGCCTAATAGGAGGGTCATTAGTCGTGGAGCGACAAATGACCAAGCTCCCATGTTTTTTGGCTCTTCCTGAGCCCATACGATTGTATGTGCTTTCGGATACCGTTCGAGTATTTCTGCAGCTCGCTTTTCGTGAAATGGGTATAACTGTTCTACACGGATAATTGCAACATCCTTTGCCTCAATCTTTGTGCGTTCGGCAATAAGGTCGTAATATACTTTTCCTGAACAGAAGATTACTCTGCGAACTGCATCTAGGTTTGTTAACGAATTATCATCAATTATCTCTTCAAATTGCTTGTCTGTAAAATCTGAAAGTGATGAAATCGGCTGGCGAAGTATTCCCTTTGGCGACATAATAACCATCGGTTTACGATAATGAGCGTATACTTGGCGTCGAAGTGCATGGAAATATTGAGCAGGGGTTGTAAAATTACAGATAAACATATTGTCTTCAGCGCATAGCTGAAGGAAACGTTCTAAACGAGCACTTGAGTGTTCGGGACCTTGCCCTTCGTAGCCATGAGGGAGAAGCAGGGTCAGGTTCGATACTTGTCCCCACTTTTCTTCAGCACTGGAAATAAATTGGTCAATTATGACTTGTGCGCCGTTGGTAAAGTCACCAAACTGTGCTTCCCAAAGAGTCAAGCCCTCCGTTAAAATCGAACTGTATCCATACTCAAAACCTAGCACAGCAAATTCAGAAAGCGGGCTGTTGTAGATAGAAATTCGAGCTTGGCTACCGCTTAAATGATTGAGAAGAATAAGCTGTTCTTCGGTATTGAAGTCATGCAATATTGCATGGCGATGACTGAACGTTCCTCTTCCACAATCTTGTCCGGACATTCTTACACTTTTGCCATCGATCAGCATCGAACCGAAAGCAAGTGCCTCGCCCATAGCCCAATCTATCGAATGTTCAGATGAATCAAGCATCTTACCACGCTTTACAAGCAAATCGGCAACCTTAGGATTTGGGGTAAATCCTGCCGGTACTGTAGATGTTTTTTGAGCTACAGAACGGAGAATATCCGCACTAACCGATGTATTTACACGTGTAAAAATATCAATGCCATCATTAATGTATTTATTTGTAGTAAATGTTGCCTCGACAGTTCTATCGGCAAATGCTTCGTTGAGCTCCTGTCTAAATTCACCGCTTAGCCGATCAAGTTCTTCGTTAGTCAATGCCTTCTCTTCGAATAATTGCTGACGGTAGAGTTGTCTGACCGGTGTTTGTAGTTTTATTTTTTTATAAAGAAGGGGTTGAGTATAGCCCGGTTCATCTGCTTCATTATGTCCCCATTTTCTGTAGCAAATAATATCCACAATCACATCCTCATTGAATTCCTGGCGATATTCAAATGCAAACAAAGCAGCAGTTCGTACCGCTTCGGGATCATCACCGTTTACATGGAGAATAGGAACTTGAAGCATCTTTGCAACGTCTGACGCATAAGTCGTGGAACGTGCATCATCTGGAGAGGTAGTGAATCCAATTTGATTATTTATAATTATATGAATTGTACCGCCGGTAGAATATCCCTTTAATTTTGACAGGTTAAGCGTTTCGGGTACTACTCCTTGACCGGCAAATGCAGCATCACCGTGAATCAATAGTGGTAACGATTGAGAGCAGTCTTCATCATGAATTAGGTCGTCCATTGCTCGTGTCATACCTTCTACAACAGGATTGACTGCCTCCAAATGACTTGGATTAGGTGCCAGTATAACGTTGATTTTATCATTGAGGCGTGAGATGAATTCACCTTTTGCGCCTAGGTGGTACTTTACATCGCCCGAACCTTGGAAAGATTCGACATTGTAATTCCCTTCAAACTCATCGAATATTTTTTCATAGGGCTTTTCAAGAATGTTTGCCAGAACATTGAGTCGTCCACGATGCGCCATTCCAATAACTACAGCATGAAGTTTTGAGCTTGCAGCCATTTCTAATGTCTTATCGAGGAATGTAATTGTTGTTTCCCCGCCTTCCAAAGAAAAACGCTTTGCACCAATATATTTCGTTTGCAAATACTGTTCAAATGCTTCAGCTTCTACTAATTTCAAGTAGGTATGTATTTTCTCTTCTTTGACAAGTTTGGTCGAAAAATGTGTTGGCTCAATACGTTTTTGAATCCATACTTTTTTTTCAGGTGCTTGAATATGCATATATTCTGTACCTATTTTTCCACAGTACGTATCTCGCAGAATATCAATAATGTCGCGAAGAGGAGCTCGGTTTAGTCCACCTACACCTCCGGTATCGAATTCTCTATCTAAATCCCAAATCGTAAATCCGTAATGAGCAGGGTCAAGTTCAGGATAATAGTATGATTGAAGCCCAAGTGGATTGATATTACTCAAAAGATGTCCACGTACTCTATAGGAGTGAATCATCTGGGCTACACACGCTTCTTTATCTAATTTTTCAAGTTCATCCTGAGAACCGAAAGGGTTGAGACGCTTATCATTGCTCCAACGCATCGGCTCGTAAGGAATATGGAGCGTTGCAAAGATTTGATCATAGAAGCGTTCTTCCCCAATAAGAAGTTTATGAAGGTACGAGAGAAACTCACCAGACTCTGCACCTTGAATAACACGGTGGTCATACGTACTTGTAATCGTAATAATCTTACTAATAGCAAGCGTAGAAAGAACTTCCGGCATAACTGCCTGAAATTCTGCCGGATATTCAATTGCACCTGTTGCAATAATTAAGCCCTGCCCTTCCATTAGGCGTGGAATCGAGGCAACTGTACCTATTGTACCCGGGTTGGTAAGTGAAATTGAAGCTCCGGTAAGTTCGTCAATTCCAAGTTTGTTAGTTCTTGCTTTTGCAATAAGATCATCATAATCTTTACAGAAAGTCGAGAAGTTGAGAGTTTGGGCATTTTTGATACTTGGTACTACTAATAGTCTTGACCCGTCTTTTCGGGTTGTATCCACTGCAAGTCCAATATTGATTGCTCCCCTTTTTATCCTTGTCGGCTGACCGTTTGCCATAGCAAAGGCATCATTCATGCGTGGATATTTTATAAGTGCTTTTACTATTCCCCATGCAAGAATATGTGTGAAACTTACCTTCGGGCGTCGCAAGTTAGCCAGATGAATGTTTATTAAACGGCGATTTTCTTCTAATACTTTTACAGGAATAGAGCGTACAGATGTAGCTGTCGGTACGTTCAAGCTATGAATCATATTCTCAGCAATTTTTGCAATAATTCCGCTCATCGGTTCGAGTGTATCTCCTGTTCCCAATGTAAAATTTTGCTTTGGAGATACAGCTGGAACAGAAGTTTCCACTTTAAATGTTTGAGGTGTAGGTGGAACTGCCTGAAAACCGGTTTGTGTGTTTCCACTTGCAGAACTTCCATTTTGAACAGTTGGTGTTTGTTGTGGTGTTACAACACTTCCATTTAAAGAACTGAGAGTTTCACCATTAGCAGAAAAATTTTGGAAGTACGATTTCCATTGTGCATCTACAGAATCAGGGTCTCGAAGGAAATCAGCATACATTTCATCAATGTAAGCAGAATTGAGAGTTAGCATAGAACATTATAAAGTGTTGTTTGACAAATAATCAATACAAAATTACGAGAAAACTTGCGGATAGCCCTATTAAGGGTATCAGAAATGTATTAAAAACTATGGTTTCGTGTTAGGAATTGGTAATACAACTACAAAAATCGTGCCTTGGTTAGAATCGCTCGTTACCGAAATATTACCATTGTGAAGCTCTATGAATTCTTTCACAATTGAAAGCCCCAAGCCGGTACCAGGAATTTCGGAAGTGTTTGATGCTCTGAAAAACTGGGTAAACAGTTTATCTAGTTCAGTAGCAGGAATTCCAATCCCATAATCTCTGACAGTGAGCTTCAGGTCTTTGGAATCATCAGTTGTAGTAAGGGTTACGAGCACTTCACCGTTCTTGCGAGAATACTTGATTGCATTTGACACAAGATTCTTTACAACATGATGAAGTAGTTTAGGGTCGCCTTCAATTATCGGTATGTTTTCCCCAAAATGTGCATTCATTGTAATTGACTCTGCTTCAGCAATTCGCTCCGAATCTTCAAGTACTCGGCTGACAATTTCAGCAATATCTACACTTGTAACAGTAAATATATCACGCATTGATTCTACAGAGCTGTGGAGAAGAAAATCATTCATTAAATCAGTTAATTCGGTAACACGCTGTTTAATTTTATGAAATTCATCTAACTTTTGCTCAGTTGATAGACGATCTTGATATGATTCCAGTATATCAGCCGAAATTGAAATCCCGGTGAGAGGTGTACGAAATTCATGAGAAATTGTATTCACGAAGCGGGATTTAAGCTGCCGTAAATCACGTTCTTTTATAAGTGCTTTCTGAAGATTATCCACCATTCTGTTGAATGCACCGGCGAGCTGTCCGATTTCATCATTTGTTTTAATATCCACACGCTGCGATAAGTCTCCTGCTGCAATTTTCTCGGAAGTTTTTACCATTGTACGAAGCGAGATAGTAATAAACGAACTAAGAAAATATATAACTAAAAACCCAATACAGAATATCATTACAAGTATAACCGTAATAGTCTGCTTTGCTGAAGCTATCTCGGATTTAATAGGCAGTATTGAAATACCAAGCGATAAAATTCCATATTGAGCTCCATCGTGCACAATGGGAGCTGAAACAAAAAAAAGCAAGCCGTCAGCTGAAACTCTATTACCACTTTTTGAATTTTCAAAGAAATTGGATTGTTTTGCTTTGGCAAGTTCGACCGAATTCAAAATATTTCCATCATTATCCCGAACAATTGCAAATTCAATTGCAGAAGACTTTTGAATCATTACTAGCTCGTCTTCTATAGCCCGCTTATCTGAAAAAAAAAGTGCCGGTCCTATACTATTAGCTGCCATTTCAACAACAGTTGCCGATTGTGTAGTTATTGCAACAATTGCTTCCTCCTCCAATTTAGCGGGTAAATAAAAATACAAACCCGCAGAAATACAAGCGATAAAGAATGTAAACGTTAGAATAAATTTTGTATGGAGTGTTCTGAATTTCACTATGGTTATTCTATAATTCTAGTAAATTTGAGTTTGAGCAGTTGAACTGAAAAATCCGCTCCCTCTTCGATATATGATTTTCTATTCAAGATAATTTCGGGTTTACCTTCATTCGTACCAATTGCTACTGCAAGACCATTATCTTCACAATAATGCGGTACACCGGTTAAAGTTAAAATTTTTCTTGGGGCGAGAAATTTATGTATTGATTGAATATCATAAACTTTGAGCGGGGCAATATATGCGTAAGTAATTCCATAGCGGTTAATTGCGGTTTCCAAATCATCTTCAACTAAATCAATTAGTTGTATTTTAACTATGTTTCCTGAAACTTTCATTTCATTCTCTTGAAAATACCTCTCAATGTCATTTGCTACATTGAGCGATGTCCTGAATTTACTTTGGTAAATTATTCCAAGTATGAGAGTGCCCGAAGAGGAGGTTTTGGTTCGATTAAAAGAAAGAATTTTCTGAAATATTTGTAATTGAGTGAATACCGGTAATGCGACTTCCTGTGCAACGCCAATCATAGCATTGCTAACAATCATTAAGGAAAGTAGCAGTACATACCTGAATATTCTATGCGATTGGATCACAACCATTTCATTAAAATTGCCATGAAGCTTTAATCAGAAAACTGCGTTTATTTTGAAAAATGCTATGCTGTCGGTGTTCTGTCCCTCCCGGGTAACTATATTCCGTATTAAAAAGATTTCTGACTTGAGCTCCCAATTTCAGGTGACCAAATAAAGGGACTGTATTAAGTGTAAGGTTTGATAGTAAAAATGAATTGGTTTTTGTATCATATTCTGTTTTCCTTTCTGTTTCATAGAGGAAGTCAGCTGCAATTGTTACTATCGAGTGGAAATGGTGGGCTACTCCTAACTTTACAAGAACCGGCGGTGAATTTGTCAGGGTAGTATTTAAAGACGAATCTACAGCGTTTTGGTAATTAACACTTGAATAAACGCCGAGCCCATTTTCAAATTTAGCATTTACTTCCACTTCAAACCCTGATGCCATGTTTGAAGATATATTTTGGAACTGCCAAAATGAATCAAGGGTACTTTCTTGTTGCGCAATAATATCTGTAATTGCACTGCGATAAAACGAGCCGACTACATAAAGACCCTCTCCTATTTGCTGTTCTGCAACTACCTCAAATGTGCGGACATTCTCCGGTTTAAGAGAACGGTTAGCCCTTGTCATTGTCGGTGCGTCTTCATAATTTATTTCATAAATATTTGGTGTACGAAATGCTGAACCATACAGTAATTTAAGTGTTGACGTTTTGGTAGGGTTCACAATCATTGCTATACGAGGAGACAACGCATTGAAACCATCTGAATATCTATCAACTCTGAAACCTACATTAACTGCAATTTCTTCAATAATCTGGTGTTCGTCCATTGCATATAGCGAATATACTTGAAAAGGAAGGTTAAAGCTAAGTATTCTATTTTCTTCAGGGGTCAATTCTAATTTTGCAGTAAATACATTACGATACTCCACACCTGCGCTCAAACGATTACTCACGGAAATATCCCATTTTAGCAGCATCTCTGCTCCAAGTGTATTACCTATCGTAGTTTCATTTGAAATATATGTAGTGTATGGATAGACTCCTGTGTAGTAGTATCTGTGGTAGTACCCTCTTACCATTAGTGTTTTATCAACAGCAAGTTCTTGATTGAATTTTAATTCTGAGGTGGTGTAGCTATCGGTTGTTTTTGTGCGTGGGTCACCAAAAACAAGACCAAACGGTGCGGTTGGGATATGAACATCACGAAAACTATGTACGGATTGAAACTGTAGATTTTTATATTCAAGCAAAGTGGTAAAACTGTAATACTCCTCTTCATCGGCACTTTTAGGAGTAATACCCTGTAATGTACTGTCAGTATCAAATTCTTTGTAATAAAAAGACTGTCCAGTGTTTTGTGCGTAATTTGCCGAGAAAGCCATAGAGATACCTGAAATCTCTTTCCCCAAAGAACCCGAAATTCGAGTTTGACCTAAACTTTCAATTTCACCGGTTAGTTGAATATTATTGAAATTCTTTCCGGATTTTGTAATTACATTTACAGTAGCAAACATTGCACCGGTACCATATACTACAGAACCGGGACCTCGTATAATCTCAATCCGTTCAATCATTGAAGTGTTAATCGGGAAATCTAATCCTAGAGGTGCGCCTCCATATATCGGCTCATTTATGGTTTGACCATTAAAAAGCAAGAGAATACGATTATTATAGTCCGACGAACGTCCAAAACCCCTAACCCCGACATATGAATAGTTTCTGTCATTACTTACATAGAATCCCCTAACGTTACGGAATACATCTTCTAGACTGCGATACCCATATCGTGCTATATCCTTATCTGTGACAATAGTAACTGAGGCGGGAGTTTCTTTAACGGTTTGCCATGATTTTACTGCAGAATTAATTGGAATTGACAGTAAAGAGTCCAGTGAAATATCTTGCTGGTTTTCTTCCGGGTTTTCTTGTGAATAAAGAGTTTGCCCGAATACCATCAGGATAACGATATGCACACTTATTGACAGTATAAATGACACGGTAGAGAATTGAATCATAGAATTGAATCTTTAATGAAACAACGTTTCCATCTTTAACGCATTTCAAAAACTTTTTTGAAAATACATATCATTATAGAACCGAAGAAATGTATGTTTCCTAGATTAAAATACGAAGTTAATAACAGAATACCACCTAAATCTATGAAAGAAATTCTCAGATTTTGTAATAATTCTGAAAAAAGTAGATTGATTTTTTAGTTCGCACTTATAAATGCATTTCACCAGTTATAGCTTCAAATATTGACAATTGTCAATAACAATACATATGTATTATTGATTTAGGTCAATAAAGTGCCCTTGCACTCTTCACAAAAAATGTTTTTGACTGTTTCTTACATTTTTAAAAGACTGTATTCATGTAATGAATGAAACAAATGCGATAGATTCTCATTCAAAAATTCTGACCGTTGTTTAGAAGCTCACATAAATTTTACGCAATTTGTAAAATTTTTGATTTTTGGTCAAATGGAAACTTGTAAATTTGCGCAGAACAGTAATAACTATCGAAAGCCAATGATGAATCAATGCCGCTCTTTCAGAAAAAAACATTTATTTGATTTCAGTATCTTTGCTTTCATAGCTGTTATTATAGGATTTAATGATGCGACAGCACAAGTTGAGCCAATTTTGTCAGAGAAGTTTGCCATTCATCCTAAAATTGGTTTCGGATTTACAAACAATACTTCCAATTTCCATAGTTTTCAAGGCACTATAGATTGTGGCTTGTTCAAATCCGGAAGTGGCAGTGGAGTTACGGCTTTTATTGTTGGTGAATATCCCCTTTCAACATCATCTTTTATAGGATTAGGTATAGGATATACAGATAGAAGTTCTTCTTTAACCGTTCCTGGCAGTTTTGCATCTTATGATGCGACAAGTAAAACAACTACAACCATCATTACCGAAAATAAACTACTTGCAACACTTGGTTTTATTGAAGTACAACCTGAATTTCGTTTTTCACTTGTTAATAATTTCATTACCGGTCCTCTTCGTGCTGTCGGTGCAGCCAGATTTACGTTTCCAACATCAGGATCGTTCGTTCAAAATGAAACAATTGTTTCACCTGAGAATGCAGCATTTATAAGCACCGGCAAACGTGAACAAACTCGTCAAATAGCAGCAGGGCAAATTTCAACTAAATCACCCCTCGGTATAGGCATATCGGCAGGCATAGAAAACCTGCTTAAAGTTGGTGCCAATACTTTTTTCACTCAGCAGGTACTTGCTGATTACAATTTCAATAATGTAACAACAGATGCCGACTGGAAACAGATTGCAGTACGGATAGAGCTTGGCTTGCGATTTAGCGTTCTTCCACCAAAGGAACAACCTCTGATTGTCGTACATCCAGCACCTCCACCACCTCCTACTCCACTACCTCCGTCTATACCGGTAGTAACTATGGAATTAAGCGATGTAAAAGCTGAATTGCACACAGGTAATGAAATTATTGCATCGTCTGCCTTAGTCAATATTATCTTTTTTCCTCTTAAATCATCAGAAATCCAGCCAAAGTATAAGTTAAGTAAACCTCAAGCAGAAACGATTGAAACAGATCCGATTAAGAATCATGAATATGTACTTGGTCACATTGCGACAATCCTCAACAACAATCCAAATGCTACTGTCATACTGGAAGGTGCAACCAGTGGTACGGATGACGAACCGGAAGGTCTAGAACTTGCAAGATTAAGGGCTGAATCAGTTCGTGTTGCGATTTCCAATCTTGGTATTAACCCAGATAGAATATCAGTTCGCGCTGCTCTTCTTCCTCGCAATCCTTCCAATCAAGATTTTCCTGAAGGAAGAATTGAAAACCGTAGAGTAGATATTATACTTATAAATGCTCCACTACAAGAATACGTTAGCAGAAGGCAAGTAACAGAAGTAAACGGAACCGCTACCGCAAAAATTTCAGCAAAGAATATTCCTTCAGGAGAGCAGTTGACTATTAATAGTAACTGTATAGAAAATAGTATTGCTGCAGATGTAAAGAATGAAATTACAATTCCCTTAAAATGTAAAATCAGTAATGAGCAAACAGAATTTACATTCTCAGCAGAGGTCTCATCCCCTTCAACTAAGGCAAGTGCCGAACAGACTGTTCAAATATCAAAATTACCAATAAAACAAGTAGATTTGAAGGTAGATAATTTTGAAGCTATTTTGCGCTTTGAGTACAATAGCAGTGAACTTTCACAATCGAACAAAGAGCTTATCAGGCAGATGCTTGAACCACTTCCAACAGGAACATCAATTATCATTTACGGCAGTACTGATGCGTTAGGTTCAGGCGTTCGCAATCTGCAATTATCAGAAGAACGTGCAAATAACACACAAGAATTCATAAAATCACTATCAGGTAACAAATTCAAAATAACTACTGCTACACAAACTGATAAATTTCCTGAAACAACTCCCGAAGGAAGATTGCTAAACAGAAGTATGAGAATACGTTTAATTAAATAATCCGTCTAAGTGTCAGGACAAAATAAATCAATATATAACTCCTGTCATTCTATTGGTCTATGAAAATCTCCGTATGCCGTTCCGTCCTTTTTTTAAAGTGCATAGCGGAGATTCTTCAGTCAAAAACTTCTGCAGAATGACAGCCATGCGATTATTTCAATTTATTTTGTCCCGTTACTTACTTTGAAATACGATACCAAATGCAACTTCTCATCAGATTGTTCCTTCGATTATTTGCCTGTTGCAGTATCTACTTTTTACTAACTGAACCTACTTACAGGGTAATTATTTCAGCAATCCCCGAACTCAGAGAAGAACATAGCAACATACTGTTAGGGTGGGAAGCTATCCTCGCCTTCACTCCATTCAACTTTTTTGGAAATTTTGAAGGAAACATCTGGTCACTTTGCTGTGTAATCTCAGGTTTTCTTATGATAATGTTAATTTTCGGAATATTACCCAAAGGAATAACAAAATCAACCACCCGAATTGCTATCTTTATTGCAGTTGTGATAATATTGTCCCTTTGCCCTTATTTCATTTCACATTATGAAATTTATCCATTTGGTGCTGCACTGGAAGCAACATATGAAAGTAAATCGGAAATTGCTCAGGTTAAACCGCTTGTCGGTATTCTCTGGTGGAATGTCGCTTTTATTTTTGCTTCTCTAAGTTTGTTCTTTAAAAGCAAAGCCGACACAATTGGAGCAAATTGAACTGAAATTCAAAACAGTAAGGACTGACCACCATAAGAGATTAGGTAAATTTGTCAATCTATTGATAATTATTTCAGTTAAATACTTTCTACTAATTAAAAGCCCCAGTCATTTTAAAACGACCGGGGCTATTAAAAAAAACCGACAACCCAACATTACTTGGATGTGACAATAGAAACCGGTACTGAAAGAACTTTTCCGCCGGTTTCTACTTTTACGAAGTACATTCCTGATGACAATCCTACTGAACTCCACTGTTTGGTATACTTACCCGCTTCAAATGTTTCATTCAATAATTGTATTACCTCAACGCCTAGAAGTGAGACCAGAGAAACTCTTATACCGGTCTGTCTTTGTACGGTAAGTTCTATAGCTCCTATTTCACTTGTCATTGGGTTTGGGTAGCTTGTGAGAGTAAATCCCAGTTCACGTGCTTCAACAACCCCTCCAGCAATCTCAGTTGTGAAGTTCCAAGTTTCCGACCAAGCTCCCTCACCACCAACATTTACACCTTTTACACGCCAGAAGAATTCAGTTCCTGCTTTTAATTGTGCCGCAGTATAAGTGGTAGCTTTAATCTCCTTCATATCTACAGTAGTCATACTAAAATCAGAGTTTTCAGAGACCTGCACCGAATAACTTTCTGCATCGGCAACCTCTGACCACTTCAACGAGGTAGTAATCAATTGATTCTTTGCATTTTTAGATGGTAGTAGTAAATTAACACTTACAGGAGCTGCCACTATAACCGTGAAACTCCATGGCTCAGACCAACCACTCACACCGGCTGTATTGACGCTTTGCACACGCCAAAAATATGTTTCCTTTGGAGATAGACCTGATGCAGTATAAGAAGTTGCTATTAAGCCGGTTTGATTTGTCAATACATTCTTGAAATCGGACGTTCTGGAAATTTGAAGATCGTATGTAGCTGCTCCACTTGCTTCATTCCACATAATAGTTACATTTGGAACAACATTTTTTGCCTTATCGTCAGGATAATTCAAAACGGGAATGGTTGCTGCCTGTATTCCGGTAACAAAACTCCATGTCTCAGACCAATTTCCCGTCCCATTAGTTGTGCTGACTGCCCTCATTCTCCAATAATATTTTGTATCGGTCTCTAACTGAACAATATTGGATGTCCCGTTCAGAGTTGTTTGATCCGAAACAATATCTACAAACTTATTATCCTTTGCAACTTGGAGCATGAATGAGGATGCACCATCAACATCGCTCCAAGTAAAACTGACTGATTTAGAAATATTTTGCTGACCATTTTTTGGAGCTACTAAAACTGGGCTTCCAACTACAGTAGTAAAGCTCCATGTAGGAGACCACTGAATATCAATACCTGACAGACTGGTTGGGCGAACTCTCCAATAGTATTCGGTATTGTTTTTTAGACCATTAAATTCAGTATATTGAATTGAATTGCCACCAATTTTTTCCTCATTAATGATAACAGTCTTAAATGTATTATCTGCTGAGATTTGTATTTGATACGTTGCTTTTGCACCTACAGATACCCATTGCAGATTAAGAGGAATTGACTGTCCCTTTGATTGGTTCTCAGGAGTAATCAAAGTTGTTGCTGCAAAAATTGTTGTAAATGTTCTGACATCTGACCAAAGACTTTTTCCTTTGGTTGAACTAACTCCCCGTACTCTCCAAAAATAAATACCATTGTTCAAAAGACGACTTGGAGGAACAGAAGTGCCGGAAGCAATAGTACTGTCGAAGATCATCTCTCCGGCTGTAAAGATAACATTTGTAGCCACTTGAACTTGATAATTTGGCTGTCCTAGCAGTGGATTCCAAGACAATGCAACATTTGGAGCTTGATCGCGTGCTCCGTCAAAAGGCAAAACTAACGCAGGTGTTGCAATAATTGTAGAGAAACTGCGAGGTGTGGACCAATCACTTTCCTCATTTCCAGTTCCGATACACTTAACACGCCAAAAATATTGAGTATTGTTCAATAAATTATCTACACTTACTAATGCGGTAGGGATATTTGTATTATCGAAAATTATAGTATTGAAAGTAACATCTGAGGCGAGTTGTACCCTGTAGCCGGTTAAACCCGGAATATTCACCCACTGGAGTACTGCGGGAAGTGGAATCTCTATTTCCGAATTTAGCGGATTACTGAGCGCAGTAGAAGCAATCAATGTTCGGAAATTCCAAACCATAGAATATGCGCTTGTTCCGCTGATATTTGTTGCACTGACTCTCCAGTAATAAACGGTATAATTTTGAAGGTTTTGGAGACTTATAGTAGTTCCTGCAACAGAAGTATCTTTCACTAAGCCGGCAAACGTAGGGCTTGAAGATACTTGAACCCTATAGCTGGCTGCACCTACAGATGGAAGCCAAGTCAAGCTCGGGGCTAGTGACTGAGCCGTTGCATTATTTGCAGGCAACGAAAGAACAGGTAATGGCGGCGGAGGAAACAATGTAGTAAAAGTACTTGTTGCCGACCAATTTCCTGTGATTGGGCTGCGTGTACCTCTCACTCTCCAATAATGAAGAGTACTACCGGATAGAGGACCGACAGTTAAACTCGTACCCGAACTTCCGGTTATGTCTGAAACTAGATTAGTAAAGACCGGATCGGTTGCCACTTGAATATCGTAAGCTGTAGCACACGCAACTGAAGTCCAGGTTAGAGTTGGAGATAAAGCTACTCCAGTTGCTCCGTTTGTCGGGGCGGTTAGTGTTGGTACGGATAGTGTTGCACCAGCCAGATTAATCGTGAACATATCAATACCGATTCCGCCCATTGTAACAGATGAATCACTCGTCAATCTGATTCGGATTATTACACTTGACTTACCTGCCATTCCTGACAATAAATGACTAGCCGTAACCCATGTACGGCTTCCATTCCATCCGCTTGCAGTTTGATACCAATTTGTTCCGCCGGATGAAGTACTCCCAACTGTTGTCCACGATGTCCCTCCATTTGTAGAGATTTGAACAATACCGTAATCATAACCGGATTCTAAATAATGAGCTATGTTAAATGATAGCGTAGGGTCAGCCGATAAGCATGAAAAATCAAAAATCGGAGATGTCAAATAAGAAGTCTCACTATTACTGTACGTGCCTGTGAGACTTGTTTTCCAACATTTAGTTCCCTGTGCAGCTGAAGTAATGCTTGCTCCGGTAGGTGTTCCCCATGCCCATGAGCCGGTTCCTGACCATCCGCCATTACTTGCCTCAAAATCCTGAGTATAACTCGGAAAAACTGTAATTTGAGCATTTGCATTAATTTGCAGAGCCGCAACAGTGAAGATCAACAAAGAAAAATAGTAACGCAGTTTCATAATACTGCCTCCTTTAAAAATGTAAAAAATATACCGACATCTGAAGTCAAACGTATTTGTAAGGGGATAGCATCAAATTTGTCTTAGGTATATGTATAATCACCTTTACCAAATAATTTCTTAAAAAAACGACCAAAGAAATTACAGGTTTAATATCAGTAGTTCTGAACTATGGTTCGTTAACCTACATTTAAATCTTCGGAAATGTTGTGCGGATATGGGCATAGCATATCCCTGTCCATTCACATGGATAATGATTACCTACTGAAGCTTTATATTAAAGTAAGATAAGAGAGTAATTTGTTTTTTTCAGAAATCTGAAAGCGAGGAACTAATTGCTATCTCTGTATTAAATGAGGAATGAGAGTAATTGATCTTTTTCAGAAAATCTGAATTTGAATTTTATGCCGACTGTTGTTTGTACAATAAATTATTAACTTGTAATTTATCTTTTCAGATCCCCTGAAAAATGAAAAGACACACCAACATCGTACTCTGACGGGAAAAGTTTAGAGCGGATAATTTGTTTTTAGACGTTCTAAACTTATTAGAACTCTAATGGTTTTTGTTTTTTTAATTTTGTAAATACAATTTATATAAGTTTATCAATATATCCAAATGATAATTTTAACGAAATTCCGCTAAAAAGTTTGCTATAATTTCCTTACGCACCATAAGATTTGAGCAATCAAAGCAAACGATAGAAGAAACAGTGTTACGATACCTCTGTAATTGTTTGTATAAAGTTCTAAAAAATTTCAAATAATCACACAAAACAACATAAAATACCTGATTATGGTTAGATTCGTAATACCTCTGAAAATGACATCCCATAAAATTGTCCGTCATTCTGAGTGCAACGAAAAATCTCCGTATGCACATCCGTTCAGCAGGTTTTCACGTTCTTACGGAGATTCTTCAGTCGAGGACTCCTTCAGAATGACAGAAGGCAACTGTTTAATTGTCATTGCATTATTTAGCAGCTGGCTTGGTGGCTGTCATGAACTGTTAATGACACTGCCTCTAATTTACCTGTTGTAAATAGTTCAATGCACCAAAACTGCAACCGGTACATCAATATCGGCAGTTAAAAACAAAACAAGCCCTGCTTCTCTCGAAACAGGGCTTGTTTTTTACTATATCAATCGAAAAAAGGTTAACCGATTACCTTTGCTGACAATGCTTCGGTTACTTTTTGAGCAGCGTCTTGCAGACTGCCGGCTACTAAAAATTCCATACCGGAATTTTTAAGGATTTCTTGAGCTTCTTTAGCATTTGTACCTTCCAGACGAACGATAACAGGAACATTTACATCAACCTGTTGGAGTGCTTGTAGAATTCCATTAGCAACACGGTCACAGCGAACAATTCCACCGAAAATATTAACCAAAACCGCCTTTACGTTAGAATCACTCATCATAATCCGAAACGCGTTGGCAATTCGTTCAACATTTGCTCCACCGCCTACATCCAAGAAATTTGCAGGAAATCCACCGGCGATTTGAATAATATCCATAGTAGCCATAGCAAGGCCTGCACCATTTACCATACAGCCGACATTTCCGTCTAGTTTGATATAATTAAGATTATATTTTGATGCTTCCACCTCTAGCGGAGCTTCTTCGGCTATATCACGAAGGTCATTGAATTCAGCATGGCGATAAAGAGCATTATCATCAAAATTGAGTTTTGCATCAAGTGCTATAATTTTTCCTTCGGTCGTTAATACGAGCGGATTAACCTCAAGCATACTGCAATCCATATCTTCGTATGCTGCTACCAGTTTTGTAATAAATGAAAGGAAACTTTTGAAACCGTCACCGCTTAAACCTAACCCAAATGCAAGTCTGCGTGCCTGAAACTGTTGGAATCCGGTAACAGGATTAATCATTTCCTTGATAATTCTTTCGGGGGTTTCTTCTGCAACTTTCTCAATCTCAACTCCACCTTCGGTAGATGCCATAATAATGTTCTGTCCGGTCTGGCGGTCTAAAACAATACTGATGTACATTTCGGTAGCAATTGAGCAGCCCTCTTCAATAAACATACGATTAACTATCTTACCTTCTTCACCGGTTTGGATAGTGATAAGTTTATTACCAAAAGTAGCTTTTGCAAGTTGATATGCTTTGTCTGCAACATTACCTTCGCGGATAACTGTAACCCCGCGCACTTGTTTAGCACCAACTTCTATCGGTTGATTTGTAGCCGCATGAACTACGGTTCCTTTGCCACGTCCACCTGCGTGGATTTGTGATTTGAGAACAATTGTAGAAATTCCCCGTAATACGAAATCTCGATACGCTACGGTCCCTGCTTCTTCTGCACTTGTAACCGATTTGCCGAAAAGAACCGGTACACCATAACGGCGCAACAATTCTTTGGCTTGATACTCGTGAATATTCATTCGACTCTCTTAAAAATGAAAAATATAGAAAGATTTATCATACATATACATTACTTTTCTGCACCTGACCACGAAGTCCGAAACACTTTTTGTTTGATGATTCGAAATGATTGCCGTAAATTCGAGTCTAGTTTGCAGTATTTTTGTACAAAATTACCGAAACTTAGTGTTACTACCAAAGACAAGGGCTTTTATCTGATGAAGTTTGCAAAATTTTACATTCCTCTGTTGATTGCACTGCTTACCTATCTTTCGGTAAAACCGCTTTTTGAAAGTACAACTCTCGGAACGAAGGGTAATCCGATTCGTCTCTTGCTTACACCTTCGGTTGATGCTCAGAAAGTATCCAATAGTGCCGAACAGCTTGTCAATTATCTCCAAGAAACAACCGGTTATGTTATTACCGCTTCTCTTCCTACAAGTTATATAGCTGTAGTAGAGGCATTCGGAAGTGGTAAGGCAGACATCGCAGCAATGAATACATTCAGTTATGTATTGGCTAATCAAAAGTACGGTGTAGAAGCAGCATTGAAGGTAATTCGACGTGACGGAGAGCAGACATACAAGGGACAGTTTATTACGAGAGCAGACAGCGGAATTGATTCGCTGTATGAACTAAACGGACGAAAAATTGCTTATGTGGATGCCGCTTCGACATCAGGTTATATTCTTCCCAAAGCACAACTTGATAAAATGGGAGTCAAGCCCTCAGAGGAAGTTTTTGCCATGAAACATGACAATGTGGTAACAATGGTCTATCAAAAACAGGTGGATGCAGGAGCGACCTACTATTCCCCTCCAGACAAGAAAACCGGGGAGTTCCTTGATGCACGAGCCAGAGTAGTGAAGCAATACCCCGATATTTATCAAACTGTAAAGATTATCGGCTTTACAGAGGATATACCTAATGACCCTTTTGCTTTCAGGAAAGACTTACCTTCAATAGTCAAACAAAGAATAATTAAAGCACTGATTGATTTTCAGGCAACTCCCGAAGGAAAGAAAGCGCTCTACGAAACCTACTCCGTAGAAGGACTTGCTCCCGCACATGATAGCGATTACGACGGTTTACGAAAAATGATAACGCAATTTGGAGGGAATGTCGAAGAAAAGCTTAAAAAACAGGTTAAAAAGAAGTGACATCAAGATAATTAGTATTCAAATCCAAACATATCCTACTATATAAACACAACTATCAATCTATGAAAATATCTCAATCATGGCTCAAAGAATATATTGATTTCCCACACTCACCCGAAGAACTTTCGGATGCACTCACAATGCTCGGTATCGAAGTTGAAGCAATTCACAATGAAGGTAAAAAATTTAACGGCTTCTTTGTCGGAAAGGTGCTTTCCCGTGAAAAGCATCCGAATGCCGACAAATTATCAGTGTGTACTGTTACTCTTGGTGAAGGTGAACAAACAATTATTTGTGGTGCTCCAAACGTAGCTGCCGGTCAAACAGTAGTAGTTGCTACACAAGGAGCTATTGTCCCCTCAGCCGGATTTGAAATATCGTTACGAAAAATTCGCGGTATTGAGTCTAACGGTATGATTTGCAGTCGTGCCGAACTTGGCATTGGAGATGATGATGGAGGAATTTGGGTTCTCCCTGAATCAGCACCTGTCGGCACACCGCTTGCCGATTATCTTGGTGTGAATGACGTTATTTACGAAATAGGAATTACACCTAATCGAGCAGATTGCCTTTCACATATAGGCATCGCAAGGGAAATTGCAGCATTACAAAACACCAAACTTAAATCCCAATATTCGCTTATTTCACCAAATCCAAAGCCGTTGGAATCAGTAAAAATAACAATAGAAGACTCTGAAAAATGTCCTCGATATGCCGCTCGTATTGTGCGAAATGTTCATGTGAGGGAGTCTCCCGGTTGGCTCAAAACTCGCCTTACTGCTCTAGGGCTTCGCCCTCGAAATGCTGTAGTAGATGTTACAAATCTAGTACTGATGGAATGCGGTCAACCACTCCACGCTTTTGATTTGGATACTATTACTGAAAATCATATTATCGTAAAAACTGCATCGAACGAAGAAAAATTCACCACATTAGACAGCAAAGAGCGAATTCTCGACGACCAAATGTTGATGATTTGCGATGCAAAAAGACCAATAGCCATCGGTGGAGTGATGGGTGGTGAGAATAGTGAAATTACAGATCTAACGACCACTGTTCTTATTGAGTCTGCCTATTTCAAACCGTCATTTATTCGAAGAACGGGTAAGAAACTTGGTATTTCAAGCGATGCATCATATCGTTTTGAGCGAGGAGTTGATATCAATACTATTCTCGGTGCACTTGACCGCGCAGCAACACTTATTGCAGAACTAACAGATGGCACAATTGAAGATGGACTTACTGATGTGTATCCTAATCCTCAACAACCGAATATAGTAACAATGCGCTATGAAAGAGCACGAAAAATAATAGGTATAGATATTTCTAATAAGGGTATGGAATCACTTCTGGCACGACTTGATTGCACAATAATTGAAACCACACAAGAAACTATAACTATAGAAGCACCATCATACAGGGTAGATATTTCCGAAGAAATTGACCTTATCGAAGAAATTGCACGTCTATATAATTACGATAATATATCACCGGATTTATCATCTAAATTCCCGTCAGGAATTACACTTCCTCCAATATTTACAAAACCTGTAAAACGTGATTCGATTCGTGCATTCTTCACGCAGCGTGGTTTTAATGAAATTGTTACGTATTCCTTTTTAGACAAACCGCAAGCAGCAATTTTTACTGATAATCCGATTGAACTGGCAAATCCTCTCGGTGAAGAGTTTTCTGTGATGCGTCCTTCCATGATACCCTCGATGATGCGTACAGTGGAACGTAACATTCGTAACGGACAAACACTACTGAGGTTTTTCGATATCGGCAAAACATTTCATCGAAGTGATACTTCAGTTTTTATTAAAGGAATTGAAGAACAAGAACATTTATGTTTTGCAGAGTACGGATATTCCGGCTTAGAACATTGGAGCAGCAAAACAAGAAACGTAGATATTTACGACATCAAAGGTATAACTGAAGAACTTTGCGCTTCACTCAATGTATCAAACGTTTCTTTTGTATCACATAAACCATCAGGGGTTTTCTCAGTTAACGCTTTAGATATTATTCTCGATAGAATGCCGGTCGGAACTGTGGGTGAAGTATCGAGTGAATATAGAAATTTATTTGGAATAGATACCCCTGTTTTTGCAACAGAAATAAATCTATCAAAACTTTATACCGCTAAGACTATAGAGCTCAAATATAAACCTGCACCTCATTTCCCTGCCGTAAAGCGCGATGTTGCATTTGTGGTTGATTCAGCAGTTGATGCGGAAACAATTCACAGAGCACTTACTAAATCCGGTGGAACATTATTACAATCAGTCAGGGTATTTGATGTGTTTGAAGGGAAATCACTCGGAGAAGGTAAAAAATCATTAGCATTTTCTCTTACGTTTCAATCTACTGAGCGAACACTTGTAGAACATGAGGTAGGACAAGCAGTTGCAGCTATGATAGCGGATGTAGAACAGATTTGTGGTGGAAAGCTACGGGAGTAGGAAATCATTTCATCTTTCAATACTTATCTATGCCTGAGAACTTTTATTCTACCGCATAATTGGAATTGTAACAACTGTATTATTACATATTATTCTTGCAAAGTTGAATTGATTTCTACCGAGCACAGGTAACGGAATAATATTAATACCTGCTGGAAGGTTATCAACTCTTTTCCCATCAATGACTTCACCAATGAGATTATAGAATGTAATGTTGACTGTATTTGAAATACCGGATGAAATGAAAATTTTAATGGCATCCATCGTTGATTCATAAAACACCATTTTATCAGTGATAGATTCCCAAACACTTGAAGTTGAAGTGGCATTTATAGGTACATTGTAAAATGACAGTGCACCTATTCCGGCTTTATTCGTAATCCACGGTCCTTGATAAATTTCTGTCTCATCATTATAGAAGTTTTCGGGCAAATATGTTATTTTATGTGCAGAAGATGGCTGTCTGAGCGTAAGGATAAGTGTATCTTTGTCAAACTTTCCGAATGATACATTACCTGAAATCCCATCCAAATAAAAATAATCATCAAGCGAACGAATCTTACCTGAATAATAGAGTTTATTCGGATAGATAAACTCATCATTTTTTTGTTTGAATATAATTTTAATTTCATCATTCGCTGGTGTAGAGTAGAAAACCCGATCCACATTCGGAGGTGTGATATTTGCAGTGTCAGTTCTACCGTAGAAATCACGTTCCAACTGCCAAAATGCTTTTTCGGCAAGGTCAATATATCCCGAATAGTGATAATGGCAACCGTCAAATCCATTTAAACCAACTGTAGCAATTGTCTTTATATCTGAATAGAATTTTGGAATGTTACGCTGTAGTTCCCTCAATTCTAAATGAGGAACACCCGGGCATCCCGGACGCAATTGAAAAACATAGGTTACTTTCGTATTAGGGTAATCTTCCTTCCAGTCTTTATATAGTTCGTCGAATGCATTTGCATACCCTTCAGCCGAATCTCCTTCACCTTGAAGCCAAAAAATCGCTTTAACAGCTGTAGTCAGTTTGGCAATGCTCGTTCGGTACAGTCCTTTTCCGTAGATTGAATTGAGATTCATCGGAGTATTGTCATCTCGTTGATTGGAGTATACGCTCGATGACCCCGCACCTACATTGATGATACACGTCGGAATTTTATATTTTTCAAGTATAAGTCTTTGAATTTCAATTCCCCACACGCTTGTCAGATACGGACCGGTATATGCACTGAAAAAATAATTAAATCCATGCCCGTTAGCTGCTCCCCACAAGGTATCTGACGGATTATATTTATCAAGATTTCCGTTAGGTGTCAGGATACCCAATGTTTTCAGAAGCGGGTTTACATAGATTGAAGAATCTGCAGCCGGATGCGAGTTTGACTGACCTGCAATGATATAAACATCTCCACACGACAAATCCGCTGATTCACCTATTAAAATTTTCTCAGTCCCATTCAAAATGAAAAATCTGTATGTAAAGATGACCGGAGTTGAAGTGATTCTCGATGAAAATTCAAAAGTTGCTGTATCGTGATTATATATAAGCGGATAGTTGATTCTTTCGGTTAATGAGTCATTCGAGAATCTTTCACAAGTTACTATACTCCACCCTGCTGTTTTAACAGAACCGGAAACTCGTATTTGTGCAGAATTATTACCGTCTCGCGGGAAGAATTGATAATGTGATGGTTTTTCATTAAATGTCACATACGGATATTCTACATCATTGATTGGCGCACCTTCAACAATACCAGCATTACTTGCATCTCCGTAAAGTATCGCATTTTTAGATGTATCCTGTGTGTTATTTACGATAACCGACCCGAAACCCAGCTCAAAAGAGTTAAAATTATAGTATGAAATCAACCCTTTTTCATTTCCGGTAAGTCTTTTTTGAAATGACCGTTTAATTTCAGCATGAGTTCGTGTAATATTCCAAAACCGTACTTCATCAATAGCGCCTGTATAAAATGCAGTTTGAAACTTGCATAAAGAATCAACTTTTGCAACGAACTCACCATTACCTACATATTCACCGTTTCTGTAGAATTTCCATCCATTAGAATCATGCGTAATCGCCAGATGTGTCCATGTATTCAAGTGAAGTCGAAAAGGATTGCCGGTGATTGAATACGACGCACTCGGAATTTTTAATGAAGCAAAATTTCCTGCTCCGTCATTTATCCCATTATGCAAATGGAAGCCGTATCCGGCAAAGTATGATCCTAGATAGAGCGGGAAAGAATGTTCGTCATCACGTTCGGGTTTTACCCAAACTTCCATTGTAATGTTCTTTGTGGAGTATGTAGGGGTAGGTGCATAAAAAAGTGCAGTATTTTTTAAATACATGGCTTTATTTTGCGCTAACGAGGATATACTGCAAAAACAGATGAGGGTTAAAATAAGAGTTTTCATGGTAACTCAAAGTGAATCATTGGTGGTAGAAAATGATTGTCAAGCAAATATAAGGAATTTTGTGATTCCGCTATTCCAAAGCATATAAAACAGGTTTACTAGGTGACGCATCGGTTTCTAGTGAGCAAATCTGGAGATTAAGTATGTATTGCCCATCACGGATTGTATCTGGGACAAAAATCAATTCGGTAATAGTTGCATTATACCGTGTTGCTGAGGGGTAATTCCAGAAATTATGGTGAGCAATTAGTTCCCCGCCGTCTTCTTCCCGATCTACCGATGGTAAATCAATCAATAAATGTTCAACACCCATTTCTCGCATCCATATTGCAGCATCAGCAGACAGATAGGTTGGATTCGCACCTGAGTACTTCTGTTTGATTTTACCAGGTGAATTTGGGCGCGTGCGAATAATTAGTGCTTCGGTAGAGTGCTTTACCGCTAACTTTAGGTTTTCAAGTGTAATAATGTAATCATCACCAACTGCTTGCGTTTGAACACTAACTAATTCGGCAATAAAGAAAAACTTTCTAAGTGATTGATTAATTGTGATAACTTCTTTTGAAATATGCCCAACACATTCCGTATGTGTGCCATTTCCGTGTGGACTGATAGTAAGAGTTTCGCAATTACACGCTCCACCTTCACGGGTTGAACCGACGAAATCTGCAATTTTGAAAGGAACAAAGGATGGATTTGGTAAAAAAAAAGCATTGGGATTATCTTCACCACTTTGCATTTTAATTGAAATATCAATTGGATTCGCAAAATTGACGTTCAAAATTTGATTGTTGTGGTTAATTGATGCTTGCATCGAGTGGATTACTTTCAGAGTTATGGATAACAACAGGGTTTCCTACAGAAAGATTACCTGTCGCCTGCCTGTTTGTATAATATGCACCAAAACACACCTTACCTCGATGGTCACGCCTGAAACTTGCCAATTCTTGAAGTGGCTCAGTGCCTTTTTCTGCTGTTTGCTGATTTATAGTTGTTACTACGCATCGCGAACAGCGTTTTCCAAAGTCAAAGAGTTGGTTGTTAATGCCTATAATGCGCCAATTGTCTTCATCAAATCCTTCGCAATCACCTTCAACAATTATATTAGGACGAAAGCGATCAGGCAAAAGAGTTTCGTCCAGCCGGTTATTCAATTCTTTGAGTGAATTCTGAGTAACAATTAGAATCGGATGAGAATCAACAAAACTGATATTGTGTTCACCAATTATTTTACCGGATGTAACGACCCTCTCATATGATTCTGAACGCCTGACTAACCTGCATTTGCCTTTAATTGCCTCAGAAAAGAAATCAGCAGCAGCATTGCCTTCATCGTAGACAGACAACTGTTCGGAGTCCCATACTGAAGTATAGAATTGGTGTTCAGTTTTTGCCTGTATCGGAATTTCAATTGTACTTTTTTTAAACGTGACTTTGAGAATTTCACCGTCAATTTCCGGCTGGACGAGTGAAAGTTCTGAACAATCACGCTGAGTAATAAATTGTCCGTTTTCATCTACAAGCAGCCAACGCCTGTCATTTTCAAAACCATATTTATCTATTGCAGTATTCTGCACAGAAATCCCGCCGCAGGACTTAATTGGATAAATATGAAGAGAATGAACTGTGAGATGATTCATGGTTGTGGAATTACTTACTTGTAGAATATAGGAAATTGTTTTGGATTTACTTCGTGCATTACATCATAAATACATTCAAAGAGATGTTCCATTTCCGGTTTCGAGAAATAATTTCCATCAGTACCATATGCAGGACGATGCTGTTTAGCTGCGAGAGTTCGCGGGGCAGAATCCAGGAATTTATACCCATCTTGAACTTCAAGTACTTCACGCATCATATAGGCAGAAGTACCTCCGGGTACATCTTCATCAACAAATACAATCCTGTTTGTTTTACAAAGAGAATCTACAATTTTTCCGTGGATATCGAATGGAAGCAACGTTTGCACATCAATAACTTCAACTGAAATTCCTGTTTTAGCAAGAGTTTCTGCTGCGTCTAGGGCAATTTTACAGGTTGCACCATAGGTAACAACAGTAACGTCAGTCCCTTCACGCAGAATTTCCGGCACACCTAACGGAACGGTAAATTCACCGACATTTGACGGAAGTTTCTCTTTCAATCGGTAGCCGTTCAATACTTCAACAATCAATGCAGGTTCATCAGCTTTGAGCAAAAGGTTGTAGAAACCGGCAGCTTGAGTCATATTACGTGGCACACAAACATGAATTCCACGAATTAGATTAATTATGCCGGCCATCGGACTGCCACTATGCCATACACCCTCAAGACGATGACCGCGAGTACGAATAATCACAGGAGCTTTTTGACCTCCTTTTGTTCGCCACTGGAGTGTTGCTAAATCATCAGACATTATCTGAAGCGGGTAGAGAAGATAATCCAGATACTGAATTTCGACAATAGGTCGCAAGCCACGCATTGCCACTCCAATTGCCTGACCCATAATCGTTACTTCGCGGATACCGGTATCAGTTACCCTCAAATCTCCGTGTTTTGCCTGTAATCCTGCAAACCCTTGATTTACATCACCAATTTTCCCTACATCTTCACCAAAGGCAATCACACGCGGGTCTCTCGTTAGAGCAGCATCAAAACAGGCATTCATTACCTCAGAACCGTTGATTAGCGGTGATTCACTATCGTATTTAGGAGGGATAACACTTACTTTCAATGCCGAAGAATCTGATTCGCTGTAAAGGAACGAACTGTATCGTTCGGCACCAATTTTCTCTTGAGTAATTTTCCAATCAACCAATTGCTGTTTTGCTGTGATTGTTTCATTTCGAGTGATAAGCAAAACACGATGAATCGCGCTCATATAGTCTTTACGAAATGGTTCACGTATCGAACAAAGCTCATGATTGATTTTATGGATTTCTTCAGAATACTGCGAACTTTCTGCAACAACTGACAGCATTTGTGAAACTGAATGAATCTCTGAAAGAATTGGCTGGAGGTATGCTTGCCATGCTTCATCTTTCCAAGAACGAACTAACGCAATGTCTTCTTTTTCGAGTTCATCCAAATGCTCGGCAGTTGCCAAGTTTTCAGAAATCATCCACTGACGCATTCTGGCAATTGCATCAAAATCAGCTTCCCATTGCAGTCGTTCTTTGGATTTATACCGTTCGTGACTGCCGGATGTAGAGTGTCCTTGCGGCTGTGTTACTTCAATTACGTGAATAAGCTGAGGAATGTGCTCACGGCGGGCTGTTTCGACTGCAAGTTCATATACTTTGACTAAAGCAGGATAATCCCACGCCTTCACAACATGAATATCATATCCGTCATTCGTACCCGGCTTGCGCTGAAAGCCACTCAAAACCTCACTTACATTATTTTTGGTCATTTGAATTTCGTTGGAAACTGAAATTCCGTAACCGTCATCCCACACAGAAATTACTGCGGGAGATTTCAAAACGCCGATTGCATTTACTGCCTCCCAAAACATCCCCTCGGCTGCACTTGCATTGCCTATCGTTCCAAAAGCAACTTCATTCCCCTTATTCGAGAACTCAGTCAGTTCTTTGAGATTTTCTAATTCACGATAGAGACGAGAAGCATACGCCAGTCCTACCAATCGTGGCATTTGCGAACCGGTTGGTGAAACATCGGCTGAGGAATTATATTGTCCCATCAAATTTTTCCAGCTACCGTCCGGATTCAAACTGCGAGTACCAAAATGCCCGTTCATAGAGCGTCCGGCTGATGACGGCTCGGCTTCAACATCTGCGTGAGCATACATTTGAGCAAAAAACTCTTTTACATTAGAAATTTGAAGCGCAAACATAAATGTTTGATCACGGTAATACCCCGAACGAAAATCCCCTTTTTGAAATGCCTTAGCCATTGCAAGTTGCGGTACTTCTTTACCATCACCGAAAATTCCAAATTTCGCTTTGCCGGATAGAACTTCCCTACGTCCGAGCAAGCTTGCCTGACGACTTTGAAAGGCAATCCTGTAATCACGCACTACTTCTTCTGCATTCCATTTATATTTTGATTCAATAGATTGCACAATTTTTCCATTCGATTTTCCATTTGAAGAAATCTGTTCTTTAAGAGCCGGCTTTGATGTTTTTCCCGAATTTTTTGCCATAGATTCATGAATTGTAAGGGTTGAGAAAAGCAATTTGCAGGTGCAATTATGTACAAAAATACAGCCATTCGACGGTATAACCAAAGAGGTACGAATTTTAATATGTCAATAGTGAGAATCTTTGCTAATTACCCATTGTTTTATAAACGTTTTTCTGTTATTTTTACAGTACTTTAAAACCAAATTATTGCCTGATGTTAAACGTATTTCATCAATTGCTAAAACACTATGCGTACAATCATTAAGATTACCAGTCTTTTGGTCGCCATATCTGCACTTTTTCTACTGCAAAGTTGTGCTACCTTGTTCAGATCTTCCTCACCAAACGAACTGTTTGTAAATTCAGAACCTGATGAAGCTAAGGTATATGTGGATGGATTTCCTGTAGGTAACACACCGGTACGAACGTTTCTTAAACCTAAAAAGCAGTATGTAATAGAAATCCGCAAGAAAGGGTATCTGCCCCATACTGAAATAGTAGAATCAAAAATCGCAACCGGATGGTTAGTACTCGATTTATTAAGTTTAGGGTATATCCTCCCGCCAATTATTGATGCAAATACTGGAGCTTGGTACGAACCCAAAGAGGATATGCTTTTTACGGAATTAATCCCGACCAACGACACTAATTCACTACAAACTAATTCTACAATTCAACTTAGCTCTGCTCCAAATCCAAGAAGAACACCTCCAATAAATGAACCTCTCGAACCAATCATAGCATTAATTTCTGCCGGATATACTTTTCCATCTGTATATGGCTCTCAATTAATATTTTTTTTACCGACAAGCGTTGGAATAGGAGTGGGATACAAAATTGATTCATCATTCGCCTTAGGTGTTTCTTTAGAGTCCTCCGGTACACGCAAGAATGTATTATACAACTCAATCTTCCCCAATGACTCACTAGTTACCCTTCAAATTTATCCAAGTATCTCTTCAATTTCGATTGATGCACGATACAGATTTGCCAAAAGTGCTTTGTATGGGCTTGTTGGAGTTGGCGGACTTATAGTAGATAGTGGTGAAGAAAAGGAAACTTTTACAAGTTCACGCAGCATTCCTGCCTTTTCAGAATTTATTGCAGGATGTTCTGTTGGACTTGGAATTGCTCTAAAAGGTGGAGGTTTTTTTGGAGAAGCACGGTATACAATTGGTCTGCAAAAGGTTACTTTTGCTCCATATCAGCCATTCTCAACAAATTTTTTTACAATCAAGTTCGGTTATTATTTTGATGGGCTATAAAATTTTTCAAATTTGAAAGTATTTTCGGATTAGTTATCTGGCTCTATAAAGTCGTAATCACCTATTGATTACGGCTTTTTCGTTGTACCGGACGTATCTTTCTTCGTTGTATCTTTTTGAGTAAAAGGAAGTTCGGGAATAGATTTATCCAATCCGAACGGCAAGGATATTTTTAATTTTGAGACGTCAATTTTGCTGTCCACAGTCGGCATTTGTCCGTTAAGTGTAGGTACTGAAACTGCTCCATCTTTGATTTTGAACTCCTTGTTGTCGTTAGGGCTTTTTTCCATCGGCAAATCAACATTCATAGGAGGAGCAAGATTCGCGGAAGAATCAATTGCCGGTTTTCCGGTTTGTTGCCAAGGTTTTACAGAATCAGGATTCTTATTGTTTACTTGATATGCTGCATAATGATTTACGCTTGGGAAAACATCTTTAGCATAAACTGAGTTTGGATACCGTTCAAGCAAGAGCTTGTAATAAAAGAGTGCGCTGTCTTTCATTTCCAATCGTCGCTCATATATCCATCCTACAGCATACAGTGAACGGGGGGCAAGTATTGAAGTACGATATTTATCTGCCAGTTTCAAAAACTGGCGGATAGCCATTTGATTATCACCTACAGCACGAAAACGTGACCCGGACTGGAATAAATCTGCAACTGTATCAATAATTACCGCATCAGTAAATCCCATTTTCTGACGGGCTTCAATACCAAAGTCGGTGGTCGGGTATGATAATGCAATTATTTCTAAAAGAGAATCTGCTGTTTCCTGTTGTGTAGGTGCAATCAATCTTGCTACACCATAGAGAAATCGTGCTTTTTCCTTGCTGGAATTAGGACATGAATCCACAGCTATTTGAAAGTATTTTAAGGTTGAATCTGGGTGATTTAATTTTTCATGTGTTCGACCTATATCAAATTGATTTTTAGACCACCGAACTCTGAGAGAATCCTCTTTGTTAGTCGCCATGACTTCCAGCCCTTTCAACGACATTCCGTTCAATTCTTCCAAACGGTTCAACAAATTGTAATATTCAGAGGCAGATTCGGATACAGGTGACTTCACAGCTTTTGCTCTTGCAAAATACTGTCTGGCTTGTAAATAATTATTGTTTTTATAATATTCCATACCTCGTTCAAAAAACATAGTCGTGAGTGCCGGATTTCCCGCCACCTTTTCGGCATCTTTTTCGGCATTCATCAGTTCTTTTTCCTTACTTTGCAAACGGTACATTCTCATTCGTTCTGCCAAAACATTATGCTGCCATTCCTTAAAGTTTTGGTTTCTTTCCAGTTCCGCAAGAATTGGCTCTGCTTCTTCAAACTTACCCATTTGTATTAAGCACGAAGCACGAAGCAAATCAGCTTCAAATTCTCCCAAAATATCGAGTGAATAGTTTTTAGCTGCAGTAAATTCCCTTTCAGCTTCTTTAAATCTACTGATACGGTAGAGAATAGAACCAATCTCAAGTTGCCATTTCCCTTTTACATCCTCGTCTTCACATTGAGCAATTGCTTGGCGGTATGGGCGGAGAGCTTCTTCTACATTATCCTCAAAGAGTGCCTGTTCTGCCATCAAGCGAAATGCCTCAGAGAGTATATCATATCGTTTCATTTGCCAGGAAATATCAACGGTTCTCGAAAGCATATTCTTACCGAGAGCATATTTACGTTCAATCAAGTAACACTTGGAATACAGCAAATGTGCATCGGGAGAATACTCACCTAACGGATATTTATCAATCAATTCACTGCATTTTACTTCTGCTGGCAGCCATTCACTTTTGTAAAAAAATGCTTTCGCCATCAAAAAGAACGAGCTTTCTATATAATTCGACTTAGGATGAAGTTTGAGGATTTTTGACCCTTTTATCAGTATCGAATCTAACTTTGTTGCAACCGGCTGAATCTTGGTCTGATCAATCATATACTCCTTCAAATACGGGGGTAATTGATTGGTATTGACTGCTGCTCCAAAAGCAGACCCACTGTCAATTGGTACTATTACTCTTGGTTTTACACGCCTTTTTTCTTCAGTGAAGGCAAACTCGTCTTCTGCTTCGTCCATTAGTCGCTTTTCATTGTAATATGTATTGAAAAGTGTGGTGAAATTGTCATAACTTCGACAGCTGTTTATCGAAATAATGGCAACAACAAGACCAAATACCTTCAAGGTGCGACGAGCATTTATGTAATTCATTCGGGAAACTCCCTTCGGCTGAAAAAGCTCATTTGGGGAAATATGTTATTTATAATAGTATCCACATGATAAGCATTCTACCATATCATTAATGACGTGAAAGCCAATAATCCAACAAACGCTTCTGGTCGTTTGATATGTCTTGTACAAACATCAGCGATTTATTGACAACCGGCTCAGGTATAAGTGTTGTCTCATAAATAGTACCGTCGCATAGTGCAGTTATCACTGCTGAATTACCGGCACCTACTTTTGAAACTAATTGTTGAAAACTATTGACGGATGAAACACGTTTTGTATTGACACATAATATTTCATCATCAATTCCAAAACCCGCTTTAGCAGCCGGAGAACCGTCTTCTACTTCCCGCACTATAATTTTTCCATGTTCTTCTTTGAGAGAAAGCCCAACGAATACCGATTTACTTTTTGATGCAAACGGGCGACCTTCTCCTAACGTCTCGTAGGAAACAACGTCATCCTTTACACCCCATACCAACCCGAATGGAGCAAAAATATCATTATAGGGAAGTTCAACTGTTCCATCCAGCCACTCAAGTATTTGACTGCGGACTTTGATTCCTGTTGCGAATTCAATTGCATTAATAACCTCATCTTCTGTTACTCCGAGTTCGGGACGTGTTTTATATAAAGTCCAGAGGGTTTTCATTCCGTCGTCAAGCCGTTTTGTTCCGTTTGACTGAGCGATTATATACAAATCAACCATCATGGCTACAATTCCGCCTTTCAAATAATATGACGGAAAGCGATTATTCATATCCGGGCTAAGGGAATACAATTTCACCCACGCCAAGAAACTACTGTCTTTAACAGACATTGCAAAACGCCCCGGCACTCTCTCCAGTCGGGCTAAATGGTGTTGGGAAATGCTTGACAGGTATTCATCACGCGTTAAGAATCCACAACGGTACGTTAGGAAGTCATCGTAATATGATGTTACACCTTCGGCAAGCCATAGCATTCTAGTATAGTTTTCACTGGAGTAATCGAACGGACCCAGTTCGCTCGGACGAATTCTTTTGATATTCCATGTATGAAAATACTCGTGCACAAGGAGGGTTAGCATACCTTGAGCAGTTGATTTATCACTAAAAGCGTTTGGTTCTACAGCACTTACATTGCATCTGGCGTGTTCAAGCCCTCCACGATGCCCCTCGCCAACAAGCAGCATGAACACATAACGATCATACGGCAACTCTCCCCAAAAGTTGTGTTCAACTTCTACAATTCGTTTAACTTCACCTGCGAGCCAGTCAATATCAACGTCCTGATTACCCATAATTGCCAGTTCATGTTTGGCACCCAAAACATCAAACTCGCGAACACCATGATTACCAATTTCAATCGGGGAATCAGCAAGAATATCATAATTTAATGCACCCAAAACAATTGGTTCGTCATCTGAAAAGCTGTTTTTTACAGGTGAAAGTGAACTCGTGATTTTTGACCACGTATTCTTATTATGATAAAAATAGAGATGGTGAATTTCATTCTCCCTGCCTTCGGCAAACATCAAACAAGCAACAGGCATAATATAGGCATGGAAACGATTTACGTGAGAGGTACGTACTCCACGTTCATTTGCATAATATGTATAGGAAACACGAATGCTCTCTGAGCCATTCAACAGAATTTCCAAACGGTTCTTTGAAGTCCATTGCCATATCAAGTGATTTCCTAAACCATCCGTGACTATGACATTCCCTTGCTGTGCAACCATCTCACGGATTTTATAACTTCCGGGCATCCACGACGGCATCACTACTGCCAATGTATCCCCTTCAGGATTGTCAATTTCCATCTCGACACGTATAATATGTTGGGGCGCATGGTCGAAATAAAGACGATAACGAATTGCTGCGGTTGTTCCTAATAACTGTTCGTCTGTTTGTTCAATAGAATAGTTTCCCACTCTGGTTTTTCCTGTATAAATAATAGTTATTCGATTACTTTTAAATTTCTGCAGTGTTAGCGTCCACTAAAATACGTACTATTAGTAAATTCATGTTCAAAATTCTGCTCTTCGATTACCTTTTCTACTTTGCTTTGCTGCCATTCTTCACCAGTTAGTTGCTCCAGCAACAGCTTGAACTGTTTAATCTCAGCACTTTTCTTGTGAAGTTCATTTTCAAGTTTCTGTCTGTGTTGTTTGCACCATTCTTCATCGTGCAAGTTTTTCTTGAGTGTAAACGGCTCTTCATTTTTCAAGCGATTGAGTTTTCGAGTTTCACGCTCCAATCGTATTTCAAGCTCTTTTATACCTGCTTGTAATTTATCTTCTTCACTCAATGAAACTGGGTGTTTCTGTATATTTTCATCGTCTTCAAGACAAATCAGAGTGTAGAGCGAACGCATTTTTTGTAAGTTCTTATTGGTAAATGCGTCTTGGGCAGTATGCCAGAACTTTGAAAAACCATCGTTTTCTGATGAAACGTCTGGATGTAATTTTTTTACTATTGCTCTGTAGAGTTTGGGGAGCTCACCATCATTATCCGTTTGGTTTTCGATAACAGCCGATTGTCTTCGCTGCTCTTCGGTCATTGAATATGCTTCGTTGATTCGTTTATGGAACTGAACGAATTCTTTATCAACAAATGAATTAACGAGTGAAATGATTTCGGAGGTAAGCGTTTCTCCTCTGTCTTTTTTTAGTGTTAGAAGCTCTACCCTCCGTCCAATTTCTGATGATTCAAGTGTTTTTCGTTGAATTTCAATTTCAATATCTCTAAAATGACGGTCGTATTCAGCAAGCAAACGCGGTCGGTCAATATTTTGTAGGGTGTACCATTCATCCAAGACCATACGAATTTTCATACGTAGTTCTTTGACTCTAACACGTAACTCATCTTTAATTGGTGATGAAATGATGCTGTCTGACATATAGCTAATGGTTTTGTGTACGGTTTTTGAAATTAATACTATGCTTCGTTTTCGAGAATAATTGTAACCGGACCGTCATTGATAAGTGATACAGTCATCATTGCACCGAAAACACCTGTTTGAACATCTACTGGAGTATTCAACCTCAAATACTCAACGAAATAGTTGTATAACGGTTCTGCCATTTCGGGTTTTGCGGCTTCCATAAAATTCGGACGAAATCCCTTGTTGGAATTTGCATAGAGAGTAAAATTTGAGACAACAATGATACTGCCACCAATTTCCTGAACAGAAAGATTCATTTTTCCATCATTATCAGAGAATATACGCAATCCCGCAATTTTACTTACCAGAGTTTCAGCATTTTTTCGGAGGTCTGAGTGAGTAATGCCAAGTAGTACTACCATCCCATGTGCAATTGAAGCAGTTACCTCATTATTAATTGATACAGATGCCTGAGTAACTCTTTGAACGATAGCACGCATGATTTTTTTTAAAATACAGGTATTGATAAATTATTAGAGCGTATCATTTGTGGTAAGTAAGTAAGTGCTGTGACAAAAATAATTGACATAATTAATATCCATAATTTGGCAAGTATTTAACACTTAGACTAAGCTCTGTGTGACTTGAGTTCGTTTGTCATGCTGAGTTCCTGATAGTCGCCGAGCCGCCTACAAAATAATGCAATG
>CAZGNO010000038.1:0-34783 GCA_964527785.1 uncultured Chitinophagaceae bacterium | reverse complement strand
AAAGTTACTAAATTTTAAATCTGATTCTACAAAAAAACTAAGTTTAAACAACTTCGTTCATAAAATTAAATAGTTAGGAGAAATATTAATGAATACGAACAGACGTTCATTTCTAAGTACAACAGGCATAGCCACTGCTGTTTTTGCAGCTTCTTCACTACGGTCAGAAGCTGCACCCACGGATGATAAAGAGCAGATGGGGAAACTTACAAAACACGAGCTTCCTACCTTGCCTTATGCATACAATGCCTTAGAACCCCACATTGATGCCCAAACAATGGAAATACATTATTCCAAGCATCACAAAGCATACGTGGACGGACTCAACAAAGCCGAAGCCGAACTAGCCAAAGCACGAGCAGTAGGGGATTTCTCTATGATTCAGCATTGGTCGAAGCAAACTGCATTCCACGGTGGGGGACACTTTCTTCATTCACTGTTTTGGAGAATTATGGCTCCGGCAGGTAAGGGGGGTGGAGGTGAACCTCAAGGGATACTGGCTACAAAAATCAAAGAGGATTTTGGTAGTTTCGAAGTTTTCAAAAAGCAGTTTAATGCTGCTGCCGGGGCTGTGGAAGGAAGCGGATGGGCATTGCTTCATTATCGTGAAGCAGATAAACGGCTTATCATCGGGCAGGCAGAAAACCAACATAAACTATCATCATGGGGCGCAATACCAATCATGGGGATTGATGTATGGGAACACGCGTATTACCTCAAATATCAGAATAAACGTGCAGATTATGTAACAGCATGGTGGAATGTTGTGAATTGGGGTGAGGTAGGGAAAAACCTTGAGAGGATGATGAAGTAGAGGAATGATTATCAATAATTATCTGTCAATTGCTATTGAAACGTACATTGTGTCTAAATAACCTGAGAAAAAAATGCCGTCTTCAGAATTCAAACGCGACTTAAAATTGCTCGATGCAACGATGATTGTTGTCGGCTCAATGATAGGCAGCGGTATCTTTATTGTGAGTGCCGATATTGCCCGAAGTGTTGGCGGAGGCGGCTTGATGCTGCTTGTATGGGCAATTACCGGAGTGGTAACTCTTATTGCTGCTTTAAGTTATGGTGAACTTGCCGGAATGATGCCCAAAGCAGGAGGGCAATATGTTTACCTTCGTGAGGCATATAACCCGTTTGTGGGCTTTCTGTATGGTTGGACGCTTTTTACCGTGATTCAGACAGGTACGATTGCTGCTGTTGGGGTTGCATTTGCTAAATATACCGGTGTACTTTTGCCCTTTTTTAGTGAGAAGCACATTTTATTTGAGTTGGGGAACTTTCCTGTTTCTGCTGCTCAAATTCTCTCAATAATCAGTATCGCTTTTCTGACGTGGTTGAATATTCGAGGGGTTCATGCCGGCAAAATTGTTCAGAATCTTTTTACATCTACCAAAATTATCGCTCTTATCGGACTTATAATACTTGGAATTATCATAGGCAAAAATGCAACGGCTGTGGAAGCTAATTTCAGTAATTTTTGGGCGGCTGATTTGAGTAAATGGGATAGTCTGTCATTGATTCCTCAGGGAACTCCGCTTACATTTGCGATTATTGCAGCAATCGGAACTGCTATGGTCGGCTCGCTGTTCTCGAGCGATGCGTGGAATAACATTACGTTTACAGCCGGAGAAGTGGTCAATCCTAAACGAACAATTCCCTTGAGCTTGGCACTTGGTACCGGTATTGTAACCATACTCTATATTCTTGCTAATGTTGCCTATATACTTGTTCTTCCGGTTGTTGGTAATGCCGGTGCCGGCGATGCGCTTGGACACGGGATACAATTTGCAACGACCGATCGTGTGGGTGCTGCTGCAGCAGAAGTAATCTTTGGTGGAGGCGGTGCAGCAATCATGGCAGCCCTTATTATGGTTTCTACATTTGGTTGTAATAACGGGCTAATTCTATCCGGTGCGCGAGTATATTATGCTATGGCAAAAGACGGGCTGTTTTTCAAAAAAGCCGGTGATTTGAATGCAAATAGTGTCCCTGCAGTAGCACTTGTAGTGCAAGGAATATGGGCTTCGGTTCTCTGTCTTTCCGGAAAATATGGGGCTTTACTCGATTATGTTGTTACTGCTGTGCTTATATTTTATATATTGACTATCGGCGGGATATTTATTCTGCGCCGCAAACAGCCCGATGCAGAACGCCCGTATAAAGCATTTGGATATCCGGTCTTGCCTGCATTGTATATTGTTATAGCAGCAGCGATTATTCTCGATTTACTGTGGCTGAAAAGTGATACAACACTTTGGGGGGTGGCAATAATCCTGACGGGGATACCGGTGTATTTTATTTGGCAAAAAAAGACATGAATGCTTTTTGTGAAATTCGTTAAAAAGCGACTTTTATAACAAGCTAACGTTCGATAGTAAACAACCAAACTGAACTAAAAAGTGTTATTACAAATAAATTAATACATTCGGCTCTGTAATTCTGAACGTCAGTGAAGAATCTCAGCATACTGCTTAAGTCCTTTTTTTTGTATTGTATTACGGAGATTCTTCAGTCAAAAACTCCTTCAGAATGACAGATATACGATTATTACGATTTATTTTGTCCCATTATTTAATATGTTTTTTTAAATCTAAGTATATTTATGAAAAAAACATTACTACTTGCATTACTGATTGTAATTTTTTCCGGTAGGGTTCTTAGCCAGTGGACTGATGGTGGCAGAGCACAAGATCAAGCTCTAAAAGGTAACGGCGGGATTCTCGTACATAATGGATATATGTACTTTTGGAATGAGAAGAACCATTTTCAAATATCGGCAGATAATGGTGCTACATGGAATGACCCAGCGGATTCAATCGGTGGTGCGAATCCTCATGTAAAGAAAATAGTTGCTGCTCAAAACAGATTATATGCAGGTTTAAACTTTGGCACGGGCAATGGTGTTCCGATTTACTCTGAGGATAACGGAGTAAGTTGGACTGCTGATACTCTAGGTGCTCCCGGTCATGCGCTCGGGTGGGCAGGAATGCCGGTTGTTTCTGATATCTACGCTTGGGGACACTGGCTCTATGTAAAGTGGGATCAACCAACTCCACATTCCATCAAATCATTTGGCTATCCGTATGTCTTAGACACTGTAATGAATAAGGGTGGAAATCAACCTTCGTCAGTTATTGCAAAAGGTGATACTTTGTTTGCTGCAGGTAGCAGGATATACTACACAACTGATGGCGGCAGTTCATGGATATTTCCCAAAAATACCGGTTATTCAGGATATGGAGGGAAGTTATTTGTAGAGGGTAGCCGACTCTATATGATTGCTTACAGTGCATTTCAGAAACCGGCTTATCTGTATTACAGTGATGATAATGCCGAAAATTGGACTGAGGTGGATATTACATCATTAACTACAAAGAAAGACATAGCAGGTAATTTACTTTTTCCATCTGCTTACTTTATCAAGGGGCAAAACATTTGGTTCGCTGCAGGATTTGACCATTTTAACTCTCAACCAAATATATTTAAATCTAATGACTTCGGAAAGACATGGGTATCAGATACTGTAGGGCTTCCTACAAGTTATGTTAACGGGGCAACGGCGTTTGCTTATACTGATGATGGTTATCTTTGGGTTGTTCCATCCTACAATAATATATACAGGCAGAAGATTTCCGGTGCATCAGGAGTTGATAATGAAGTGTTTGATAACGAAGGTATCCGAATTATACCCAATCCGTGCTTTACTGATTTTACTGTCTCTCTGCCCGGCGGGGTGATAGAATCGTTTGAGCTTCGTGATGTGCTAGGTCGAGTCATTGATGCTAGAAATGATTTATATGGTATGTCATCCTGTGTAATTAGTGTTAACGGAGTATCTTCAGGAGTATATAAACTTATCTTGAAAAACAAAACAGGGAATTTTCACAGTGTTTCTGTGATCGTGGAATAGGTAAGTTTATTTTAGTATCAGTATAAATAATTACAATAAAGGTGTTTTGTGTTTGAACATTAGATGCTAAATATTTTTAATCAAAGAAAGTTACTTGTATGGTTTTCTGTAATTTTGTAGCAATGGTCAATCTTCAATCCATTTATTTCCTAATTAGGAGAATCCGATGAAACGATTTTTTACTTCTTTAGTTTGTATCTTCATACTTTATTCCCTAGCTGCTCAGGCACAAAATCCAAAAGATTTTGCAGTCATGCTGAATGCCTCTACGCAAAAAACACCGTCGCCACAAATTACGATAAGTTGGGCTAAGGATAAATTTGCAAAAAATTACTCGCTATTTCGCCGTTTACCCGGAACAACAGATTGGGGTAATGCAATTGCGGAACTTGATTCATCGGCTACTCAATTTGCCGATAATTCGGTGGCGTTTGGTATTCAATATGAATATAGAGTTTTAAAAAAAGCAGTTCAGAATGATACAATTATTTATCTTGGAGCAGGGTATCTTGTTTCGGGAATTGAAGTTCCACCTTCTGCATTTCGAGGGAAAGTATTGTTGCTTATTGACAGCACAATCGTAAGTCCATTGTCCAATGAAATTAACCGTTTAGAAAAGGATTTGCAATTGGAGGCATGGGTAGTAGTCAGGCGCTACGTGTCACGGACTGAAGCGTTCAACGGGCAAGCCGTGAAAAATGTAAAGAGTGTGATAATGCAAGAATATAATAACGACAAGAAAAACCTTAAGACAATATTGATACTTGGTCGTGTTGCTGTTCCATATTCAGGTAATCTTAATCCTGACGGACATCCTGATCATTTAGGAGCATGGCCTGCCGATTGTTATTATGGTGATATTGACGGAAATTGGACGGATAAGTCTGTTAACAGTATTGCTGCTACCCGTGCGCAAAATAAAAATATTCCGAATGACGGTAAATTTGACCAAACAAGTTTTGATGGGGGACTTACCTCATTCAATATCGAATTACAGGTAGGAAGAGTTGATTTTTATGATATGCCAAATTTTAGAGATACTTCTCGCCATGCAACATTGTTTGATACTGAATTAGAATTATTGAAAAGATATCTCGACAAAAATCACGCATATCGTTCCGGAATGATGAACGTAAAAACAAAAGGGTGGGTAGCAGATAATTTTGGTTCGTACGGCGGTGATATGTTTGCAAATTCCGGCTGGAGGAACTTTTCGGCTTTGCTTGGTGATGCAAATGTTGGTGCAGGTGATTATTTTACAGGTGTTGCCGATACAAATGTTTTGTGGGCTTACGGGTGCGGTGGCGGATCATATAATAGTTGCAATGGCGTTGGTACAACCAACGATTTTGTGACAAAACCGGTTAACGCTGTATTTACCATGCTGTTTGGCAGTTATTTCGGTGATTGGGATTCTCAGAATAATATTATGAGGGCAGTTCTTGCCTCCAACGGCTCAGCTCTTACTTGCTCATGGGCAGGCAGACCTCAGTGGTATTACCATCACATGGGAATGGGCAAGACCATTGGTTATTCGACACTCATCTCTCAGAATAACTATGCTGATTATACCTATCGTGGATTATTTAATAGTCAATACCCTGATGGGGTTATTATTCTACCATACGGAACTCGGTGGGTGCATAATGCCCTAATAGGTGACCCTACTTTGCGGATGGATGTGAATAAAGGAGCTATTCCAAAACCAAATATTATCGGACAGTCAATTCCAACCGGCAGTGGCGAAACAGGAAGCATAAATTTGTATTGGAATTATGAAGCTCAAAAAGATAGAGATAAGGCAGACGGTTATTTTCTCTATCGTGCTGATTCACCGACAGATGACTTCAAGCAGATTAATCCTCAAATCATTGCTGAGGACGGGTATACTGACACAAGTGTAACTATCGGAAATACATATTACTATTTTTTACGTGCAGCATCTCTGCGCCATTCAGCAACCGGCAGCTATTATGATATGAGCGACAGTCTGTCTATTATTGCTTCACCTCCGGTTGGTGTTCAAGAAGAAAATCAAGTTGCTGCGGGTTTAGACTGCTCTCCGATCCCGGCAATTCGGTACACAGACATTCATTTTACGATGGAGCAGGTAGGTGAGGCAAGTTTAGAAATCAGTGATCTTTCAGGGAATAAAGTAGCTTCACTCGGAACAAATAAGTATTTAAGCGGAGAACAAACAGTCCGTTGGGACCTGATGAATTCAAGAGGAAGCCGTGTTAGTGCAGGTGTATATTTACTCACACTTACAAATGATAAACACTCTCAGACAATAAAGATAGTTGTAGCAAATTAAATGAATCAAAAAGACCTCCAAGTTTTTCAAAATTTGGTTTTAGATTGGTATATGGTTAATAAACGGGAGTTTCTCTGGCGAAGAGAAACTCCCGAACCATTTATAACGCTTGTGTCGGAAGTAATGCTCCAGCAAACCCAAACAGCGCGGGTTGAAGAAAAACTGCCTCAGTTTCTTGAGCAATTCCCTACAATCTTTGCGCTCGCAGAGGCAACCAATGCTGATATTATTAGAGCGTGGAAGGGAATGGGGTATAATAACCGTGCACTGCGTCTGCGTGATGCTGCACGGTATATCTGTGAACATCATAAAGGACTAATTCCCCAAACCTTTGATGAACTGCTCGTATTACCCGGTATCGGACGATATACTGCAACTGCACTCATGGCATTCAGTTTCGGGCTTGATGTGGCGGTTGTAGATGTGAATATCCGCCGAGTCTATTCGCGGGTATTCTACTCAATGGAAACAACTGCTTCTGTTACGTCCGAAAACAACATAAATGAGATAGCAAGGAGCATATATCCAAAAGGTCGTGCATCCGATTGGCATCAAGCGATCATGGACATCGGGGCACACTTCTGTGCAGCAAGGCAACCTGATTGCATAAATTGTCCTCTGCGTTTACATTGTGTTTCTGCAGGAGCAATGATAGAATATACTCTTCCAAAACGTGCAGAACCTTCGTATAATGGAATTCCCCGAAGAATTTGGAGAGGTAAGATTGTGGAGTTATTGCGGAATGCACACACCATATCACCCGAAGCAATGAGCGTTGCTTTATTTGGAGAATTGCCCGATGATCGTGACCACAAATGGCTTCTTGAAGTTCTACCGGCTCTTGAAAAGGATGGAATAATTCTGCATGAAGGAAATATAGTACGACTTAACGAGAATTGACATTGAAATGTTATAATGGGTTAAATTCTTTTCAAATATCTTTTTTTTTCTTAAATTGCATACAGGGCAGTGACAGGACAGCCCATACCCACAAAAAAACGACGTTATCCTTCATCTCTCAAGTCTATACAATATATTGATTTAATAATTTCGCTGCTTATGTGGGTTTTGCGGCACAGGAGAAATTATTGTGTCCAGTAACAGACATCGGCTTTATGAAGGGAAGATTAAAGCATCCCTTCTTCTCAAAAACCTTCGCTCATCTGAGCAAGAAACGGCTCTTACAGCTGCAAATCGTTTTCTTATCCTTCCACAATTTTCTACTCTTGAGGCGACTGATATAGTTTCGCAAAGCAAAGCTATACAGTTAAAGCATGCTCTTGCTGTTATAGCACTCGAAAACGGTAATGAGGATTGGACTTCCTACAAACGGAAAATCACTGAAGAGGATTGTCTCTATCCTCAGACATGGAGCTCACATTTCAACACATGGTATGCTCGCTATGATGAAGCAAAAGAGCATCTTACCAAGACAGGGGGATATTTGCTGAGGTATCGCCGGCACTATTTTATTTGTGAAATAGGGTATATCCAAGCATTAGGTCTCAGTGAATTCGAGGAAGAATGGGAGCGCATCGGCTATGATTGGGTGCAACCGGCTGATAAAGAGTCGTGGAACAGGATATTTCACGAAGCTGAGAAGCAGTATCTGGCTCGAATGCCGAAGTGATTCTAAAAACATGATGGGCGCAAAGGATGATAATACACCTGTTGCGCCCATTTTTTTGATTTGGTCATGTTGGTTGTTACAACCATACATTCCTCAAGGTGCAAATAGGAATTTCGGCTGCAAAAACTACAACTACATAAATATTACATGCATTGAAAATAAAAAGGTCGGTTGTATACCTCCGTGCGTTGTCATGTCATAACAATAAGAAAAACAAAGTCAAGGCAGTTGCTACAACTGCATTTCCGTATAGACGCTTAGAAGGAAGGTCGGTTGTAGCAACCGACCTGACCTAAAATTGATTTTATAACTTATCATTGCACGGCGGTAAACAACCGACCGGACCGGAATTTGTTATTCCTCGATTCTTAGTCGGTACTTCTTACCCCTTATCCATTGACTATACCTGCATTACCCCTGATTTCCACTCCTTCGCTTCAGCATTATGAGAAGCAACCGCCAGTCCCCGCGATACTATAAATCTAGTCTCCATCGGCGATACAATCCCATCCACCCAAAGGCGGGAAGCTGCATATAAGGGGGCAGTTTGAGCGGTGTACCGGTCTTGGATTTCCTTCAATAATTCTTGTTGTTCATTTTCTGTCAGCTTCTTGCCTTCTTTCTCAAGTGATGCAAGTTTAATTGTTAATAGCGTCTTGGATGCTTGGGCTCCGCCCATTACTGCGATTTGCGCTGACGGGTATGCGAATATCAATCGCGGGTCGTAAGCTTTGCCGCACATTGCATAGTTGCCCGCACCATAGCTGTTACCGACGATAAATGTGAACTTTGGGACAACAGAGTTTGAGACGGCATTAACCATTTTAGCACCATCCTTTATAATACCACCTTGTTCGGCACGAGTCCCCACCATAAATCCTGTAACATCTTGAAAGAACACCAGCGGTATTCCACGCTGATTGCAATTCATTATAAATCGTGCTGCTTTATCTGCGCTTTCTGAATAAATAACACCGCCTATTTGCATCTCACCTTTACCTGAACGTACTATTTCACGATTATTGGCTACTATGCCTACAGCCCAACCGTCAATACGTCCGTATCCGCAAATGATGGTTTTTCCGTATTCAGCTTTGTATTCATCAAGTTCGGAATTATCCAATATTCGGGCAAGAAGTTCATATCCGCTATAGGGCTTGGTTCGTTCGGAAGGAATTATAGATAACAGTTCATCTTCTGCGAATTTTGGCGGATTGGAAGTAGAGCGTTCAAATATTTTCTTCTGCCCTTTAGCCGGAGCAAATTTTCCTACTAAAGAGCGAATTGTATCAATTGCTTCTTGGTCGTCTTTTACTTTGTAATCTATAACACCGGAAATAGAGGCGTGCATATCAGCACCACCTAGGGGTTCTATTCCTGTTTTTTCGCCTATTGCCGCTTCGACCAGTGCCGGTCCGGCTAAAAATACACTTCCCGTTCCTTCTACAATAATTGCTTCATCACTCATAATAGGCAGGTATGCTCCTCCAGCCACACACGGTCCCATAATTGCAGCAATCTGCGGCACACCTAAGCCGGACAGAATTGCGTTATTGCGGAATTGACGTCCGAAATGCTCTTTATCAGGAAAAATCTCATCTTGCATCGGCAGAAACACTCCGGCAGAATCCACAAGGTAAATAATTGGGATATGATTTTCGAGAGCAATTTCCTGTGCGCGCATATTCTTTTTGGCAGTCATAGGAAACCATGCACCTGCTTTAACTGTAGCGTCATTTGCAACAATCATACATTCACGACCGCAGATAATACCAATACCACATACAACACCTGCGCTCGGTGCTCCCCCTTGCTCAGCATACATATCATTTGCAGTAAACAGCCCAATTTCAAGAAATTTTGTTTCTTCATCTGTTAGTAAGGCAATGCGTTCTCTAGCGGTTAGTTTGCCCTTGGCTTTATGTTTTTCAATGGAAGATTTACCGCCGCCAAGTTTGATTTTCTCACCTTTTGCTGTAATTATCCGTAAAAGCTCTGAATTAACATCACGGTTTTTTTCTGTTGAAAGTTCAGACTGAAGAGGTGTTCCGATTTGTTTGGACATAATAGTGCTAAAGATTAGATTAACTACTTGAGACGGAAAAATGTAAAATATGATTGTACATTTACAGTACTTAAAAATAGGAAACAAAGTAGCTTTTATTGCCTTTTATAATTGATTTTTTACTAATAATATTTATTGCAAAGAATCGTCCTAGGTGCAGTGGATTTACTTTGTTATAAAAAAAAATATTCGTAAATTTATAAAATATACCAGTTCGGAACTCTCAAAATTGTTTTTATTGAAAATTAAACAGTAGATTTTATGTGTCGGTAATTATTTTTTATTTTAAATCAGGGGTATAAAATGAAAACACTTCAAGAAAAACTTGAAAACTTGAATAAACTAAGTAGTAAATTAAGCAAAAAATACGAAAAGTTAGACGAAAAATACGAAAAGATTCGTAAAAAAGTTGAGCGCTTAAACGAGCAAGCAATGCTGATTAACGCTGCGTATGAGCTTTTGAATCCACACGGCGAACGCTCGGATAAATTAGCACACCGTCAGGGGACGGCTGGTGCAAAGTCGGATACGATACGTGTAGAAACAGGTCAGGAACAGCCATCTGAACTTGACAAAGATCAGCCAATTGTGATAATCGAACTCGTAGAAACGGAAGACGTTAAAACCAGAAGACGCGGCAGACCATTAGGATTGAAAAATAAGAAATCTCCTTTGAGTGTTGAGTCCAAAGTTTCAGAACAAATCTCAAAGGAAAGTCAATCAGGTGTAGTCACGGCGAAAAGACGCGGCAGACCACCCGGAGCAAAAAATATTAAAACAGTTGCAAGTGCAAAAACTTCTGGCGTCACGGCAAGCAAGCTCGGTTCTGAAACAGGAGATGCTAATGTATCCGGAAGTCAGCCAAAAAGACGCGGTAGACCTGTGGGGTCAAAAAAAGAAAAACCAATTACTAAAGCTCCACAAATAGGTGAACATAGGGAGCAAACCACATCTGAAATTGCACAAACAGATGTGCAGGGTAATCAACCGAAAAGACGCGGCAGACCACCCGGAACAAAAAAAATGCAACCATCGTCAGGTGCAGAACAAGTTGGGGATGAACGCAACGATGGAACTGAAAATAAACCTAAAAAACAAGGCAGACCTCCAGGATCGAAAAACAAAAAAAAGAAAAGAGTCGGAAGACCACGCGGGTCGAAAAATAAGAAAACTGCTTAACTAAGTAGTAGGAACAGAATAATTTTAATTTAATATTTCCTGTCATTCTGAACGCTAGTGAAGAATCTCCGTATGCTGTTCAAACCTTTATGTGTAGTGCTTTGCTGAGATTCTTCGGTCTAAGAATCCCTCAGAATGACAGCACTTTGATTTTTCAATTAATTCTGTACCAGCGCTTAATATAAATGCCCTTGAATGATAGGCGGACTGTCGGAATATGACAGCTGCTTATAATTTATAAATGTGTTGTCGCTGTTAAAAAGAAAGATATTTGAATGTTCTCTTTTGAGTTGACAGGGAATATAGTTGATATTCGTAAACGACAAGTAATATCCGCCTCAATAGAGGTTCGTAACGGCATTATTGAAACAATAACCCCGGTAGAAGGTAAGTATAATCTATTTATCCTGCCGGGGTTTATTGATTCTCACGTGCATATTGAAAGTTCGATGATAGTTCCAAGTGAGTTTGCTCGCCTGGCAGTGGTACACGGAACGGTAGCAACAGTATCAGATCCTCATGAAATTGCAAATGTACTTGGAATATCAGGTGTTGAATATATGATTGAAAATGGTGCAAAAACACCGTTTAAATTTAATTTTGGTGCTCCAAGCTGTGTTCCCGCTACTTCGTTTGAAACATCCGGCGCAACTGTTACTGCAGATGATATCCGTACACTGTTTGAACGGAGAGATGTTCGGTATCTTAGCGAGATGATGAACTTTCCGGGGGTGTTGAATAATGATGGGATGGTTGTCGAAAAAATAAAGATTGCAAAGGAATTCAATCGCCCGATAGATGGTCATGCTCCCGGTTTACGGGGTGAAGCTGCGCGAATTTATTCGGAAGCAGGTATCTCCACCGACCATGAATGCTATACTTTGGACGAGGCGTTAGAGAAACTCAAATATGGAATGAAGATATTAATACGGGAAGGTTCTGCAGCAAAAAACTTCGAGGCACTCCATCCGCTTTTAGAGAATCATTCAGAGTCATGTATGTTTTGCAGTGATGACAAACATCCTGATTCGTTGGTTATTGGGCATATCAACGAGCTTGTCCAACGCTCGGTTAAATTGGGATATGATGTTTTTGATGTACTTCGAGTAGCGTGTTTGAATCCGGTAGAGTATTATAATTTAGAAGTGGGGCAATTACAAGTAGGTGATTCAGCAGATTTTATTTGTGTAGAAGATTTGGAGAATTTCAAAGTTCTCAAAACGTATATTGGTGGTGAGTTAGTTGCCGAAAACGGGAAGAGTCTTATAGGACAAGTACCTGTAGAAATCATCAATAATTTTTCTGTAAAGCCAAGATTAGTTAGCGAATTTAGAATTAAGGCAGGTAAAGGAAAATTGCGAGTAATTGAAGCTCTAGACGGGCAATTGATAACAAATGAAGTAATTGCTGATGCGCTCGTTGAGAATGGTGAAGCGGTAAGTGATATAGCATATGATATACTCAAGATAGCTGTTGTTAACAGATATTCAGAGGCGGAGGTTTCTGTTGGATTTGTAAAAGGATTCGGTCTTACAAAGGGTGCAATTGCATCGTGTGTAGCTCATGATTCACATAATATTATTGCCGTGGGGACAAGTGATTTGGAATTATGCAACGCGATTAACGCCATAATTCAATCTGAAGGTGGAATATCTGTTGTAGAGGGGCACAATGAGGATATTTTGCCGCTTCCCGTTGCAGGGATAATGAGTTCAAGTGACGGTTATGAAGTGGCAGCTTCATACTCACGGTTAGATAGAAAAGCAAAGGAGCTTGGCTCGCAGTTATCGGCACCGTTTATGACCCTTTCATTCATGGGACTGCTCGTAATTCCTGCTTTGAAACTAAGTGATAAAGGATTATTCGACGGTAATAATTTTTGCTTTACAAATATTTGGTCGGAATAGTCGTTTATATCTCGCTAAAAACGAGAATTCAATTATTTTACTTTTTTGAAACCTATGCAACAACTAAAATCTATTACTGCCCCTGAACTGAAAGAACGGTTAGCAAATGATAATGATATTTTTCTTTTAGATGTCCGTGAACCTGATGAACACGCCGAAAAGAATATCAGTAATTCACTGCTTATTCCTCTAGGTCAAATTCCCGCTCGTATAGCCGAACTTGAACCCTATAAAAATAGAGAAATTATAGTATATTGCCGAAGTGGAAACCGTAGCGGGCAGGCGTGTGCATATCTGTCGCAGTACGGGTATAATGTTGTTAATTTGACCGGCGGTATGCTCAAATGGTAGTATTTGAAAAATAGAAACAGTTCTTATTATATATTTTTATTATTATTTACGGAGTATTTTTTATGAAATTATTTTGGATGCTTACTATGATTTTTGCAATCGTTGCCTCTTCTGCAACAGCTGGAGAAAAAGACAAAAAGAAACCCCAATATGTAATATCAATTACGCAAGGCGGAAAAGTGCTTGGCGATATTGTGATTGAGCTTTTTCCTGAAATTGCCCCTAAACATTGTGCAAACTTTGACAGTTTGGTAGCTGCTAAATTTTATGACGGAACTGCATTCCATCGTGTTATTCCGGGGTTTATGATTCAAGGCGGTGACCCTAATACCAAAACTGATAACGTAACGTCATGGGGTATGGGCGATCCATCGCAAAAGCGTGTTCCTGCTGAATTCAACAAAACGTCTCATGTACGCGGTATCATTTCTGCTGCTCGCAGTTCTGACCCAAACAGTGCTACTTCACAGTTTTTTATTTGTGTAGATAATGCTACTTTCTTAGATAATCAATACACTGCTTATGGTCATGTGTTGAGCGGTATGGAAGTTGCCGATATGGTAGTAAATACACCTCGCAATAATCAAGACCGACCTAACGAAAAGGTCGTAATGAAGATTCGCAAGAAATAAATTGATAGAAACGTATATGAAGATATTGAATGCAAAAACTGTAGTAGCGTATGTGATCATATTCTTATGGTGTATCGGCTGTGCCGCGCAACCTTCAATCATTTCTGCACAACCTGAGGCGAAAGTCACCGATATTATTACGATGGAAACATCCAAAGGCACTATTGTCATTGGACTTTATGGAGCAGATGCTCCCAGAACAACGGAAAATTTTGTTGGACTGGCTACTAAGGCATTTTACAGTGGTATTCTTTTTCATAGAATCGTTCCGGGGTTTGTTATTCAAGCGGGTGACCCGACTACAAAAAACCCAAATGCAAAGTCACGGTGGGGTACAGGTGGTGAAAGTATCTTCAAAGGTGAATTCGCTGATGAACTAAATGGTGACGCTCCAAGCTACAGGGCAGGATACGCTCGCGGTGTCCTTGCAATGGCTAATTCGGGTCCGAATACAAACTTGAGTCAGTTTTTTTTCTGTTTGGCAGATTTGAATGAACTGCCGAAAAACTATACAATTTTCGGCAAAGTTCTTTCGGGTATGGAAGTGGTAGATGCAATTGCATCAGTTCCAACTGAAAATAGTGTTCCTAAAGAACCAATCAGTATCGTCTCTACAAAAGTGGAGAAACCCAAAACCCAAAAATAGAAACGACTGAAGCAGTAAACAAAAGAGCGTGGAGGATTATTCTTCCACGCTCTTTTTATTTGTGACTCTCGAATTACTCCAAATTCTAATCATGCAATGGTAACGTCATTACACAAATACACATCTTGAATTGCATTGAGTAATTGAACTCCTTCGTTCATAGGGCGTTGAAATGCTTTCCTGCCGGAAATAAGTCCCATTCCACCTGCGCGTTTATTGATAACTGCAGTAGTTACTGCCTCAGCAAAATCATTATTACCCGAAGCCCCGCCTGAATTGATAAGACCTATTTTGCCCATATAGCAATTGGCTACTTGATAGCGGCAGAGGTCAATCGGGTGTTCAGTTGTCAGATCGGAATATACTCTCTTGTCTATCTTACCATAGGAAGAATTGCCCATATTTAGAGCAGTATAGCCGCCGTTGTTCTCAGGTAATTTTTGCTTGATAATATCGGCTTGGATTGTTACGCCGAGATGATTGGCTTGCCCGGTAAGATCTGCCGAAACGTGATAATCCTTGTCTGCTTTGAAAGCGTTGTTGCGTAGGTAACACCAGAGAATGGTTGCCATTCCCAATTCGTGTGCCTGTGCAAAACAATTTGCGACTTCCACTATCTGTCTTCCACTTTCCTGTGAACCGAAATAGATGGTAGCACCTACGGCAGCTGCTCCCATATCGTATGCTTGCTGCACTGTTCCGAAGAGTATTTGGTCTGCTTTATTTGGGTATGATACAAGTTCATTATGATTGATTTTTACAATAAACGGGATTTTATGAGCATATTTTCGAGAAGTATTGGCAAGCACACCGAATGTCGAGGCAACTGCATTGCACCCACCTTCAATTGCAAGTTTTACGATATTTTCGGGGTCGAAGTACACAGGGTTTTTTGCGAAACTTGCACCGGCGGAATGTTCGATTCCTTGATCAACCGGAAGGATTGATACATACCCTGTTCCGGCAAGACGACCCGTAGAGTTGATAAATTCCAAATTGCGTAGTACCCGGTTGTTGCGGTTAGTTGAGTCAAAATACTGACTGACAAATTCACCGGATGGAAGCGAGAGGTTTTCTTTAGGAATACCGGTAGAGGTATGATTTAGGAAATAATCGGCTTTGTCGCCTAAGTAGGATGATATTGTATCAATCATAGTAATTATGAATTGTGAATGTTATGTATTAGGAATCTATGATACAAAAATAATGAAGTTTGGTGATTTATGGGGTATGAGAGAAGCAAAGGGGATTTATTCGTGAAACTATTTGTGAATTTAACAAGTAAAGATAAAAAAATATAGCAGAAAAGAGTATTCTTTTTTGGGTTGCAGTGAATGGTATCCACAGAATACAAATTCACAGTGTAATATCTCAAAGTCGGGAATGAAACAAAGACGTTTGAAAAGCTATATATGACAAACGATTGAACCAATAAAAAAAGTGACAAGAGAAAAACTCTTGTCACTTTTATTTATGTGTAAAGCCAATTGAGATTAATACTTCATTTCACTATAATACTTTGCCGAGCAGCTGTAAACTGTCCTGAAGAAAATATAACCGTATAAACCCCTCCCGAAAAATCATCCACAGGAATTGAGATATGATGTTCACCTGCTTCAAGCGAAGGGATTTCGATAGTTTTGATGACTTCACCAATTGGATTTATAAATGTAAATATTGCATTTGCTGTTAGCCCTACACTAACATCAAATGATATAATATCAGCACCCGGATTTGGACTTGGCTCACTCAGATTATAGGATTTTCCGGTAGAACCAATGACGCGCACATCACCAAAACACGCAGAAAGCATTTCGACGGAAGTTCCCTGCGCTGTCATTGTCAGGCATTCTAAGGGGCTTTGAACGGCAAGTAAAATCGGGTAGCTTCCTTTTTTCTCCAAATATGTGTCAAGCTCCAACGCGAACAGCTTTTCAGATTGGAGCTCTTTAGTTGGTTGATTAGCAGTTCCGATAATACGGAAAATTCCTTTTAATTGTTCAGTATCATCAATTGTCCATGTCCAGTTGGGAAGAATTGGATATAATTTTGATACACTAAGGACTTGCGGTGGGATTGTCAGTATCAGGGTAAGTGAATCGAGCGCAGAATTTGCTAGGTTCTCTACAGTTGCACTTGCTATAACAGAGATTCTTGTTCCCGGCTCAAACGAAGGAACATCTGCCGTGAGTTGAGCGTCGCCTTTTACAGTATATCCGCTGCCGCGTATTTGCACCTTGAATTCCTGACCTGTTTCAGTAGTCAGTATCATTTCTCCCGAATAAGTCTTATTCTCTGATTTAGTAGGTCTGAATGTTACCGGAATTTGAACGGTATCATTGCCAGGAATAATCAGTGAATCGAAGGGAGTATAGTGGAAATTCATATCCCCTGTAAATCGTACCGATGAAATTTTTACACTATTTTTCGGGTCAATATTAATAACGTTAATTGATTTGACAAGGGTATCACAGCCGAGAAGTGAGCCGAAGTCTATAACCGAATCAACCTGAAACGGAGTGAAAAATCCAATACCGGTAATTGTTACAGTATCAAATTTTGGAATGGTAATATCGGGACCCGGCACTGCATCGGAATTAATCTGTATGTGAGCAATACGTGTACCTATTGCCTTCGGCGTAAATCGAATATTAAAGGGTCGAGTTTCGGATGAGTTCTGCTGAATTGTAAAATTAACAAGTGGGGGAATTTCCCATTCAAAGTCACCCGGATTATCAATAAATTTAATCTCTCTTATCAGAGTCGGCGAAGTTGTACTGGGATTGTAAATCCTACAATTTCCAATTTCAGGCGAAAGAGTATTGAGAAACGTAGGTTTGAACTCATACCCTAAGCCACGAACAGCTGGCAGTACACCTATTCCGTCTAATGTACCGATTAAAGGTTTGGAAAATCCCTCAACTTCAGCTAGCACAGCATTGTGATAGGTGAGTGTATCCTGAGGGTTGAAAAGCACCCGAAACCAAACGCTGTCTTTAGTCTTAATTGTAAATGGGGTTGGAGTTGTTGGGGGAATCATCACAAAATTATTCTCAGGTTGTGTTTCAAGAGAAAGTTTGTTAATTTTCAAATCAGTTGTGCCTGTGTTTTTAATCCAGATCGTATCAAGATTATCCGTCAAAACACGTTTTTGATACCAGTTGAGGGAGCTAATACTTGCCTGGCGGTCTATACCAAACCCTGTAAAAATAATTTGCTGATCTGAACATTCAGTAAATACTCTCAGAACTGACGAAAGATAGCTTGTAGCCGATGGAGTGAAACGGATAGTGAGCGTAATACATGAATCAGGTGGAATTGTAACTCCTTTTAGAGCAGAAATCAACGAAAAGTCTGCTGGGTAATTACCTTCAAATTTATAATCAATCAATGTAATAGGGATACTCCCTTTATTACAGAGCATTGCCATAAATGTAGTATCATGATAATCGCCGATTTGCGCTTCACCAACAGTAATGGGCTGATATGTAAAACCAAAATTAGGGTCGGAAATTGTACAGTACGAATCACTTACATCAGATTGAGTAAATATCCTACCTATACGTCTGAGATAAAAATCTCGACTGCCAACGCTTCTGATAGTTGTATCACCGGAAGTGAAATTACCGCTAAAAATACTCGTTTCATACGTATTGCCAATGCTGTCCTTGACAGACCGAGGGTTGAATTTCGGTTCGTACGTACTATCCTGCAAAGATGTAAAATTTCCGTTCTCATCAATAAATGTGAGAAATAATCTTGAAATATTTGCCGGAACTGCTTGGAGTTGTGGCGTTTGTCCGTTTGCAAGTCGTATTTTCAATGTACCTTGATATAACCCTTCGATATACAATTTCTTTGTAGCTGAGTCTCTTCCAATTCTCAAAGAATGTACATCTGTGGAACTGGTAATAGAACGAATCCAATTCAATTTACCGTTTGGTTGAATTTTGGCAATAAAAATCTCGTTGTGATTGGTTGCATTGGGCATAATATCACCCAGTACATAGCAGGAGAGGTCGGTAGGGTCTATTGCAACCCCCTTTCCTGTTGAATAGGAATATGGAGATAGCTGTGTCAGAAAACTTGTTCCGCTTATTGCCCAAAGTACTTTTTCATTATTATAGCGGGCAAGGAATGCTTCTTGATTTTTAGATGACGAAATAGGTTTCCCGTCTAAAGTTGCTTGCTTGTTAAAGTCCCCGGTAAGGTAAATTGTTGTTCCATCTTCGGTAACTGTTATTGCGGACGAGGAATCTGCACCAATACCACCCCCCGTTCGAGTCCACGCAGGACCGGAAGGTTTTGGTGAATATGGCGTTACCCGAATTAAATACGTACTTGGTATTGTCGGTTTCCAGTTGTAGAAATTATGAGTAGCAAATGGAGTGACCATCAGCCATGAATAGCCCGCATCTGTGCTATATTCCAGTTTTACCGTGTCTGTTTCATCAACTCCTGTCCATGAAATAAAAAGCGAATCGCAAGTTGAAAATAGTTCGCCTCCATTGGGAGTAAGCAGTGTAATCTTTCTTATCCCTCCGCTCAGGAGAACGGGCGGTGCAGAACATGGTGTACCTGTTACCAACAATTGTGCGGAACGAGCATCACGAGGGGCAGTTTGTGTGAATTGTACAGTAAGGGTACGGGATGTCCCTTTTGTAAGCGTAAACGGCGGGGGAGCTCCACCCCAATCAATCACTGTAAAATTTCCTGCCGGAATTATTGAAGCACCCGATACTCGCATATCTGCATTCTGTGCTGTGATTGTATACTGCTGCTGGGCTGAATTTCCTACCGGAATATCGGCAAAAGCCGGTAATGAAACTACTGAATTGATAATTCCTGAAACACTTGACGCAGGTGCGATATAACTACTGTTGAATGGTAAATTAGTTGGTTTATACTTAATATTAACGTTTCTGTTTCTACTTGCTTCGGTACAGCCCGGTGGAGAAATCCATTCGAGCCAGCAATAGGTAACTGTCTGGCGACTAGAAGTTGCGAGGGTGCTATAAATTGAATTGAGAGATTCCAAACTGGTGCTAGTAAATAATTGTCCGCCTGATTTTTGAGCAATATCACGCAGATCTTGTGATATATCGCTGCCCATACAAATGGCATAGGTCTTAATTTTAGAAGCAGTAAGTTTACTGATAATTGTTTGGGTGGAGGTCGGCGGTGTTGGATTCGGAGTTCCGTCGGTTAAGAAAATTATTGACCTGCGAATCCAACTTGGACGTGAATTAAGTAGTGCAATAGCACCTATATCAGGGTCTAAAAAAGGCGGGTCGAATCTGGTTGATCCAGTCGCATCTGTAATACTATTAATTACTTGAACTAGTGAATCCCTGTCATTTAGAAAGTTAGTTTTTAAGTATGCTTCTCCATTGAATATAACTATTGCGATATTGGTGTTACTGTTAAACGCTAAATTATTTAAAAACGTTTTTGCACCTTCTTTTACCCAATCCAACCGAATTTTCCCACCGCCTACCGGGTCAAGCATGGATCTACTGACATCAATTACTAAAACAGCACTGAGCGCAGGATCGTCAGGAACGGTTTTACATTCAGATTTAAGGGTAGCTTTCATGTCTATACCATTTTCGAGAACAGTAAAGTCTTGCGTTCTGGCATTATTAAACATCGGACCCGATCCATAAGCACGGATAACCGGATACATAGAAGCATCCATGCCGGTAAATTGTGCTTTAGTTGCGCCACAACTTACGAGGAAACATATAAAAAAAAGAATTTGCTTTTTCATAAACATAGTTATAAAAATTCAAGTGAAATAAAAAGGGATGCAATTGATGGACAATCTGCATCCCTTTGATGAAGTCTAGCCGGAAATGTACATCAGATTACTTCGCAATATACAAGCGTTGTTGCTCCATGTATGGACCTGAATGTAGTATATAGAAATAGACACCGGACGGAAGTGCAGCAGCGTCGAGTGTTATCTCGTACGTTCCTGCTTCTTGATGTTCGCGTACTAGTGTTTGAACTAATTCACCGAGTGAATTATGTAATGTAATCTCTGTCATGCCTGAAAGTCCTATTCCATATTCAAACTTTGCTTCGTTTGATGCAGGAGAAGGTTTAGGGGCGTTTAGTTGATAATATGTTGAACCGACACTGATAAGACGCCCGCCGCGGAAACAAATATTAGCCATATCAAACACTGTGCCCTTGCTTGTAGTTGGAACACAACCTACGAGTCGAGCCGGAACACTACCCTTTACAGCAATAGGGTATATAAGCTTATCTCCAAGATATGAATTAAGGTTCAGTACAAATAGATCCTTAGTTCCTGCAGTTATGATTCGTGGTCCTACGCCGATCACTTTAATTTGAGTAGAATCACCGAGAGTGGTTTGCGTCTGACTCCATTTCCACCCGGTAAGAAGTGATTCAATATCCTCGGTTGCAGAGAATGGGGCTAGATCGAATAATTTTTTGGAGTATATAAAGTCCACTATTAGTGTATCAAGTTTTGAGTTTTCGAGTGTACCCAGAACTTCTGCCTTTACCGTAATTTTCGCTACTTCACCGGGGTATAATCTTGTCGGACTAGATGAATCGGGCGTTACAAAGAAGTTAACAGGCACTATTTTACCTTCCCCTGATACTTGTATGTTCGTTTTATCAAGCAATACTGAACCTGTGAAAATTCCTACACCGCTAGGTTTAAATTTAATTATAAAATCTAATCCTTTTGATGGAATGGTTATTTGACCTGTTGTGATTGGAATGTTGCTAAGTCCAGTAGTAACGATAAAATTAGCTGGGTCTGAATTATCCACATCTATTATAATATCAGAGGCACTTGTATTTGGATAATTATAAGTCCATGAAGAATCCTGGCAGGTTAGTAATGTACTAAATGAGTGGCTCGTATCCGGCGCAAAAGCAATACCGCACACATCAATTGTATCTCGTCCTGGAACACCGTCTGAAATTACAACTACTTTAGCTGTTCTATTACCGGCTTGGATAGGTCTAAAGGTTACTTGAATTGGTTGCTGACCGTTTATTGGAGTTATTGAGTTAGTTACCGTTGGGGTAAAGTTTATGAACTCGTTGAGATCAGGCGGAAGAACTGAAATAGATGTAACATTTAAAGGAACATTTCCGGTATTGTATATAGTTATTGCATTCGGAATTGTAGTCGAACTGCCGAGAGCAGTAAGTGTGAAACACTCTTTGTCTAGTTTAACAACAGGTAAGCAACCATCGCCGGTAAGTGTATTGCTGAATGTTCTATCACCACTTGTAGAAGAGGCAACTACATCCAGATTGTCTGTAAAAGTCCCTACTGAAGGAGGTGTAAACTCAACTGAAACTTGGAAACTTGCACCGGATGTAATTGGAGCAGCAGGAAGTGTACTGATAACTTTAAAGTTAGTTCCAGTTCGAGCAGTAATACTCTTTATGGTAGCATCGCCTGTTCCAATATTCTTTACGGAGACGGTTTGTGTGTCTTTCGCGTTCGGTCGGGTACATGCCCATGTCTGCGGAGAAACTTCTAGAGCAAGGGGAGCAATACCAACTCCGGTAAGAATAGATTTTGCCTCATCGCAATCCACCGGTATGTTGTAATTAAGGAAAGTAGTACGTGGTCCTGCTGCTTTTGGTTTGAAACGGAGCTTAACAGTCAAGCAATTATTTGGCTTTAAATTAAATCCTGCATTCAATGGAACAGGTTCTGTATATATAACGTTACCCTCAATGGTTACCTCTATAATTTCAAAATCATTAGAATCTGATCCCGATAAGTTTAAAGTGCCTGCGATTATCCGATTACTGCTTGTATTACAGATGGTTTTAACCTCAGTTTCTGATTTATCACCCTCGAGTGTACTAGGGAAGTCAACATCAGTTTTTGTGAATGTGCACGGTTCGGTAGCATAAGCACAAACTGTAATTTTTACCGGCTCGGCACAAGTCGCAAAGAAGGTAATATCTGAACAGTGTGGGTTTGGATCTAAGGTTTTTGGTGTAAAATCAATAAACAAATCTACGTTGTCACAATTGGGAACAATAAATTCTCTCCCTATTAAATTTGTGTTTGACGAAAATTCATCATTTGAGAAAACCACACTTTCAATTACTGAATTTAGTGTTCCATAATTACATAATGCGGTCGCAAGGATTTCTGAACCGGTTGTACCTACAGCAGTCTTATTATTGAAATAATAGGTTAATTCTGGTTTTATAGATACCATATCCGGTTTCCCAAGGGTAGCATTGAAAGTACTCACATCGGAACTTGATGGAAGTCCGCAATACTTGGAAAGAAAGTAGTCGGTACCTCCAGCACTGGTTACAGTAATTGCATCCCTAATTTTATCACCCGAGAAGGTACCCGTTTCATAGATGCAACCATCTTTATCTGTAGCAGTGAGTGCAGAATATTTATGAGCGTTATCAACGCCTCTTTTGAGAGCTAACAAATCGCCTGTATAACTAAAGATGGCAGTGAACGGATCGTAATTTTTACCGGAATTTGAAGATTGAGAGAGGGTATATCCGCGAATGTTATCAGTAACAACCCCCTTGTACATTCCTTGAACAAAAATCTGATTTAATGATGGCTCATATGCTATTGCAGTTCCGTAAGATTCACCTGTTACATTAGGTTTGGATTTTGTGTCATCATACACGAATGGTATTGACCCACCCGGTTGAATCCTAGCAACGAAAAAGTTTCTAACAGATTTGTTCTGAGGACTCCGAATCGAACTGCCAAACTTTGCATCCCCTGTATAAAATCCGGTTACAAACGTAACATTCCCCGGTACTGAAACCACACTAAGTGCTCTGTCTTCTTCCGGACCACCGAAATCAGTAGCCCAAATTATATTACCCGAAGCATCGTATTGAGCAACAAAGCCATCAACACTACCATTATTACTATTGAGTTTTTGAGTTCCAAAACTCGCATTTGCTCCTTGATACGATCCGCATATATTTATATAGAGACCATCTTCCGTAAGTGATAGAGCAGCAGCGGTATCATTCTGTACTCCACCACCGCCATTAGCCCATATATATTGCTTTTTCGATGGAATGAGTACTTTGATTTTATATTGACCTTTATAATCTAATTTCTCTATTTCGCTGCGAGGCCATGTATAACTAAGCCCTGTTGCATCATCTTTGAGAAGTACCCATGTTGCACCGCCGTCACTACTGTATTGGAGCAAAACCGGATCTTCGGGCTTTACACCTGCCCACTTAATGACAATATCATCACAAGAGCTAAATAAAGTATCTGAACTAACAGCTTGTTTCCCGGGTGTCAATAATACAACCTGAGAAAGTCCGGCAACAAGTGTGATAAGCGGAGGGTCACAAGGAATACCTTTTACTATGAACGTTCCTTGTCGAAATGCCTTTGGATCGGATTGTGTAAATGTTATTTTAAATGTCCGGCTCTTGCCCGAATCAATTGTAATCGGTGTCACTCCATCCCAATCATCAATTGTAAATGAGCCGCCGGAAGATACAATACTGCCTTTAGTCAGTATGACTTTTCCTGTCGTTGCTGTAATTGTCACGGTTTGGCTTTGAGGATCATTTGGATTGGGGTCACCAAAAAACACAATAGACGGATTAATATCTATTTTCAGTACACTGTTCGCAGGAGCAGTGTAGCTTGTTGAAGCTGACAAATTATAAGGGCTTTTAAGTTTTATATCTACTTTACGCTTGCGTCCGGCTTCATCACAACTCATCGGTGCTGTCCATTCCAAGAAACATTGTGTTTTTCCTTGCAATTCTGCTGCAATTCTTCTATATATCTCGATAAGTTTTGCACCTGCATCATTACCATCGGCTACAAATGCTTTCCCACCGGATTTATCGGACCATTTTTGGAGGTGAACATTCATAGCTTGGAAAGCAGTAATCGCATAGAAAATAGCTCCCAGATCACTGAGTCCTTTTTCAACAACAGAATCTACAGGACCCGGAGGATTAGGTTCTCCGTCAGTAAGGAAAATAATAATTCTTTTTGCTTCAGGCGGGTCGCAGTTTTTGTTTTTAAGTAGTTCAAAAGCTCCCCAACGTTTATCTAGCAAAGGGGGGTCGTAACGGGTGGCAGAACCAATTGTGATTTTATCAATCTTATCAATAAGGGCGCCTTTATCTTGAGAGAATTCTGAGGTCAAATATGCCTCACCATCAAAAGAAACTATAGCTACACTCGTTTTTTTCTTATAATCCAAACCATTGACAAAGTCTTTTGCAGCATTCTTTACAAATTCAAACCGCGAAGTGCTCGTACCATCCACAATTCTTTCCATCGAGTAACTCTTGTCAATTACAAGAACAATACACAATGTAGGACCATCAACTATCGTTGAACAGCGTTGTTTTATTGTTTTTGCATCGATCTTCACACCATTTTCAGAAACATCAAAATATGATGAATCTAATCCGGAAATTGGATTGCCAGCCATGTCATTTGCGTTGTAGTACGCTCTTACAGTCGGAAAATCTTTAATATCCAAAGGAGGGAGTAGATTAAAACTCTGTGCAAAAGATGCTGCGAAAGGCATTAGCATGAAAATTGGCAGCAAATAAGCAAGTCGAACAAGAGAAGTGTGTATAAATTTCATTGAATTTCTCCTAAAAGTATGAAAGTGTAATGTTTTTATATGTCAATGTGTTATTTAAACTGCTACTGACCTTTCAATAATTGTGAAGGTCTTGTCTGTAGCGTTTAGTTCGGCTTGCACTCCTATTGGAAGCGTCATTTTACTTTTCACATGACCGAAGGGCAATCCATAGACCGCAGGTATCCCCAGTGATTGTATTCTGGACTCCAAAACTTGCTGCAGAGTAAACGAAATATCAAAACCTGATCGTGATGTTGCTTCACAGTTCTTAAACTGCCCGAGTGCAATTCCTGCGCAATGCTGAAATTTTCCCGCAAGCCACATTTGAGTAAGCATCCTGTCTATCTTGTACGGCTCTTCTGAAATTTCTTCGAGGAACAAGATTGCGCCCCTCGTTTCAATCTCATAGGGAGTACCGAGAGTACTGACTATCATTGCCAAATTTCCGCCTACCAATTGTCCGCGAGCTACTCCTTCTGTCAGTGTAATCAGCCGCGAGTCTGAATACGTTATCGGAGGAAATGACAAAGCTGCAATCTGCTCACTATGCTCGTCTGATTTAGGAGCAAATAGTGTTTTTAATAAATAATCAAGAGTAAACGCATCAAATGTAGACGAAGCTACCGGACCGTGAAATGTTACTATTTTTGTTTGATTGTAAATTGCTATAAGTAAAGCAGTAATATCACTATATCCAATGATAATCTTAGGGTTTTTTTTAATTGCTGCAAAATCCAACATTGGTAGAATTCGCATCACCCCATATCCGCCCCTGGCACATAAAATACAATTAATGTCCGGTCGTTCAATAAACTCCATTAATTCTGCCGCACGTTCTTGGTCGGGTGCAGAGAGATATCCGTATTTTTTGTAAATTGCTTTACCTACAACTACTTCGCAGCCATTTGCTCGCAATATCTCAATGCCGTCTTGAATTTCCCCCAGATTGATGCCGCTTGCCGGAGCTGTTATCGCTACTACCGAACCTCTTTTCAAGGCAGGGGGAAGAATGTTCTGTCTAGGAATTACTTTAGAATCAATTTCAAGAATGGGCTCTGTCCCTTCACCGCCCGATTTAACCATCGCTGAAGCAATTTGCCGTCCTGCAGCCAAAGTCCCTATGGTTGCACCAAGTAATTTACGTCGAAATGTATTCATATGCTTATGCCTTGCTGTCTGGTGCGGTTAATTCTTCATAGTACTTTTGAATTGCGCACACGATACGGGAAAATTACAAAATTTTACTGACTCTCCCAACGGCAAAAATCATTCCAACGCACTTTCTTACTTTTCTTTTATTAATTATTCTAAACACTCCGATGATTAAAAGATACAGACAACCATCTCTACGCCTTAGAATAACACTTTAACTCTCTTTCCGTTACCGGAAATTTTCGTATATTTGTGCTGAAAAGACAAAGGAAAGGTGCAAGAGTGGTTTAATTGGCACGCCTGGAAAGCGTGTGTACTCGAAAGGGTACCGAGAGTTCGAATCTCTCCCTTTCCGCATACTGTTTTTAAGCCGGATGCTTCACGGAAATACGAGGTATCCGGCTTTTTTTATATGATTGTTGCTGATTTTGTACAGTTGGCTTATTAGTGCTTGATTTATCCGAAACTATCCTGTATTTTGCATCTATTCAATAGCATTTCTCCCAAAATTCCCGTTGTTTGCCATTGTTGTTAATTCGATTTTTATGACGAAAAGTAAGCAATTTTCCGATGAAGAGCAATACCGACTCTCGATGCAGGAGGATATTCTTGTTATTGAAAAAATCAAAGCCGGGGATTCAAATGCCTTTCAGCACCTCCAAAAAAAATATTCTCGGCTCATCACGTCCTTAATACGTAAAATGATTCGAAATGACGATGATGTGGAAGATTTGGTGCAAGATTCTTTCATCAAAGCATTCACTGCAATTAATTCATACCAATCGGATTTTGCGTTTTCTGCATGGCTATATCGTATTGCTTCCAACACATGCATTGACTTCCTCAGACGAAGGCGATTACAAGCATTCTCCATTGACAGACCACTCTCGAATGATGACGGTGATTATCATTACGAAATACCGGATTCGTCGTTTATGCCGGATACTCAGGTGTTGGATAATGAACGGAAGAAAATACTGGAATCAGCTCTTGCTACGCTGTCACCAAAGTATAAAAAAATTATAAAAATGCGACATGAGGATGAGTTGGACTATCAGGAAATTGCAGATAAACTCAAACTTCCTCTTGGAACTGTAAAAGCTCACCTTTTCAGAGCTAGGAAATTACTGTATAAATATCTTAAAAAGCACACTGTTCATTTCGAACAATGAAAAAGCTCAAAGATTTGTATAAAATCGGCACAGCAACGGCTGTTCGTCTTTGGATTTTCCTTGTATTGCTTGGAACTGTAGTTGCGATGATACTTTCACTATTGTTCAGGTTCGTGTTTTCACATCCTGTCGTGGCAGAAATTCCTGAGGGTAATGGCAGAACCGCATCAGAAAAGTACATTCAGATAAATATTCTCAATGGTGCAAATGAAAAGAAAATTGCAAGTAAAGCAATGGATTATTTTCGCAATCGAGGATTTGATGTTGTTGAAATAAATAATTACGAAGTCCCTGTGGAAAAGTCGTTTGTTATTGACCGCGTAGGGGATTTGAATTCAGCGAAGCAAGTTGCATTTGCGCTTGGTGTGCCGGACAGTTTGATTCAATCAGATATTGACTCGTCGTTATATCTTCGCTGTTCGGTAGTGCTTGGAAAAAATTATAAAACACTTAAACCATTCAGATGAATTCTTAAATGAATTCTTTTATTAAAAATGAATTTAAAAGCGTCAAAAAGAAGTTTTTTGGCGGATATATGTATTTACATTATAAAGTATTGTTGTTTAAGTAAGAATTAAAACAAATGTTTGTTTTATTCGCTTGAAGTAAAAAGGAGATTCTATTTTGTCTAAAATTGTTAAAAAACCACGCACAGTAAAAGGTTTTGCCACACTTTGTGCGCAGTTAGCTGCCGAAAAAAAAGCTGAAAATATACTTATTCTCAACTTAACTAAAATTGAGAGCGCACCTGCTGATTATTTTGTTATTTGTACTGCACTTTCTGATACACAAGTCAATGCAGTTGCCTCGAATGTGCTTCAAGGAGGAAAGGAAGCCGGAAGCGGAGCACCGCGCTCTGAAGGATGGGACAGCGGAAATTGGATAATTGTTGATTTCTTCGATGTGGTAGTTCATGTCATGCACTCAGATGCACGTGAGTTCTATAAGTTAGAAAAATTATGGGGTGATGCCGAATTTTTCATGCTCACAGAAGATTCAAAAGTGAAAGCATTAAAAGAAAAATCTGCAAAAAATGATACTGAAGTTACGGAGCATGAAATAGAATCATGATGAACGACTATATCATAAAGCCCTTTGAAATTGCACTTAAATCTATAGGTGTGGATGATGTTGCAATTCTGGCATTCGATATTCCAAAAGTTTCTGCGCATGGCGACCTGTCAACGAATATTGCTATGCTTTTAGCAAAGAAATTAGGTAAACCACTGCGTGCAATTGCACAAGAAATTCTAGAAAAATTAGTATTTGAAGACGGAGTCGTGTCTAATTTTGAGATTGCCGGTGCGGGATTTATCAATGTACGGTTTGGTAAGCGTTATTACGAACTGGCACTCGCTGAAATGGCTGCCGATGGTGTGCAATATGGTCGTACAACAGTAGGTAAAGGTATCAAAGTAAATGTTGAGTATGTTAGTGCGAACCCAACGGGTTTACTTCATATAGGGCACGGTCGGAATACTGCTATCGGCGATACTGTAGCGAATCTATTAGAATGGACGGGACACGAAGTAACCCGCGAATATTATTTTAATAATGCGGGTAATCAGATGAATAACCTTGCGCTGTCAATACGCGCACGTTATCATCATAAAGCAGGGGAAAGCAATTATCCATTTCCTGAGGACGGTTATCACGGAACATATATTCAGCTTATCGCCGATGAACTATTCGAAAAGCACGGCAATTCATTGATGGACGATGCTAAGGAGACACTCGAGAAGTTCAGATTGGCGGGTGAAAAGTGGTGCTTTGCGGCTATCATGCGTACATTGGGTAAAATGAATGTAAAGCAAGATGTGTTCTATAATGAAGATTCGCTTTATACCACAGGAAAAGTAAAAAAAGTCATCGAAGATTTGAGTGCAGCCGGACTTGCATACGATAAAGAAGGTGCAATTTGGATAGCCCTCTCGAAACTTGATGAAAAACTGACTGATCGCGTCATCGTAAAATCAAGCGGCGAACCAACATACCGTTTACCGGATATTGCCTACCACCGCGATAAAATTGAACGCGGCTTTGACATGATTGTGGATATATTCGGTGCGGATCATATTGCAACCATTCCCGATGTGATGGCAGGAGTGAAGGCGTTGGGCTTGGATTCAAATAAAATTAAAGTGCTTATATACCAGTTTGTGACTTTGACCGAAAATGGTGAACAGGTGAAAATGTCGAAACGAACCGGAAAAAGCTATACATTGGATGATTTGATTGATGAACTTGGTGCTGACGTAGTCCGGTTTTTCTTCATTATGCGCGGAATTAATACTCATCTTGAATTTGATTTGAGTTTGGCGCGTGAGCAAAGCGACAAGAATCCGGTTTTCTATCTTCAATATGCTCATGCGCGTATTGCGAGTGTTTTTGCTAATGCTGCCGATAAAGATATTTCAACATTGGCAAGTGCGGACTACAGTCTGCTGAATCACAGTGCGGAATGGGAATTGATTCGTACTTTACAACGATTCCCTGAAGCAATCAAACGTGCTTCCAACCAATTAGAGCCACAGATGATGGTGGAATACTTGCGAGAGGCAGCCAGTTGTTTCCATACGTTTTATCATGAATGCCCGATTGTAAGAGCAGAAGAAAACCTCCGTTCAGCTCGGTTCAAGCTGCTGGAAATTACTCGGATTGTATTAAATAACGGATTGAAGATATTGGGGATATCCGCTCCTGATAAGATGTAAGCCATCGCGTAATGAAATAGTATTCAAACTACATAAATTGACCATAAAAGAGATAAATAAATGACGAAACCGACACTCGCAGGAATAAAATCAATACCGCTGGAAATGGAAGTTGGAGTATATAAATGGTGTTCATGCGGACTCTCTAAAACGCAACCATTTTGTGATGATTCACACATAGGAACAGAATTTCTACCTGTTGAAGTTGAAATTATCGAAGTCCGAAAATATTCATGGTGTGCTTGTAAGCAGAGTGGTAAGCAGCCATTTTGCGACGGAACTCATAAGCAGTTGCCGGAGCATATTGCATATATGGAAATGATTGCAGCTCAAGCTGCCGTAGCTCCCATACTATAGTTATATATTGGCAAAAAGAGAAAATACATTGGGCAACCGCTAAAATTACGGTAATTTTGTGGCGAAATGTGCACCATTTCGGATAAAAAGTAGGTTTGATATAATCCAGATAAAGGAGAAAATTACGATGGGAAAAGTTATTGCGGTGGCAAATCAAAAGGGTGGAGTTGGAAAAACAACGACATCTGTCAATCTTGCTGCATCACTCGCCGCTACCGAACAGCCCACATTATTGATAGATATTGACCCCCAGGCAAATGCAACAAACGGCTTAGGGATAAACATGGAAGGCGTGGATAAAACGGTATACGAAGTATTGGTTGAAAATATGCAGATGTCGGAAACAGTCCGTTCTTCTGAAATGCCGTTTCTGGATGTAGTGCCTTCGCATATAAATCTGGTTGGTGCTGAAATTGAAATGGTAGATGTGAAGAATCGCGAAATGGTTCTCAAGCAAGCACTCGCGACTCTCAGGCAGAAATATAGTTTTATTATAATTGATTGTCCGCCATCTCTCGGACTGCTCACGTTGAATGCCTTAACTGCGGCTGACTCGGTGCTGATTCCGGTGCAATGTGAATATTATGCACTAGAAGGGCTTGGACAGCTGCTAACAACTATTTCTATAGTCCGTAAGCACTTAAACCCGTCACTGGATATTGAAGGTGTTCTGCTTACGATGTTCGACAGCCGGTTACGTCTGTCCAATCAAGTTGTTGCAGAAGTCCGTAAACATTTTGAAGATAAAGTTTGCGAAACAATTATATCGCGGAATGTTCGGCTATCGGAAGCCCCAAGTCATGGCAAGCCCGTAATCCTGTATGATGCTCTTTGTCTTGGAGCGCAGAATTATCTACAGCTTGCTCATGAAATTTTAACTCGAAACAATATTAACGTGGCTGCTTAAAAAAACTATGTCGAAAGTAATGAAATCTGCCTTAGGGCTTGGTAAGGGATTGAATGCACTTATACCAAGCGGTTCGCACCAATCAAACAGAACAAATCAAACACTTAACACAGATGATGGTGCAAGCGTTGGAGTAACTGCGTATATTGATATATCAAAGGTTCGTCCAAATCCCTTTCAACCGCGTCAAACATTTGATCCCGAAGCACTCGCAGATCTCGTCAGTTCAATCAAAGAGCGTGGGGTAATTCAGCCCATTACTGTTCGCAGAATGGATAACGGGTATGAACTTATTGCCGGTGAGCGTCGTGTTCGTGCTTCGATAGATGCAGGGCTTACCAAAATTCCCGCATATATTCTGGATGTGGAAAGCGATGCGGATATGCTTGAAATTGCTCTTATTGAGAATGTTCAGCGTGAAAATCTAAACCCGATTGAGGTGGCACTCGGCTATCAACGGTTGATTGATGAATGCAAGCTTACGCAAGAAGATGTTGCCGAAAAAGTGGGTAAAGACCGCACTACTGTTACGAATTTATTACGTTTACTGCGTCTTCCGACTGCTATTCAAGACGCTGTACGCAACAGGAAAATCAGCACAGGACACGCACGTACTATACTCGGACTGCCTGATGCTCCTGCGCAGCTTGCAGTGTTAGACGAGATTATGAAAAATGATCTGTCTGTACGTAAGACAGAGGTATTGGTAAAAGATGTAGAATTAGGTAGAATATCATTTTCCGATCAAGGAATAACTCAAGCCAAAGCACGACCTGCGGTACAGTTCAAGCCCCCCTCGAATGTTAATTCTGAAGTGGCAGCCATGCTTGGTGAGATCGAAATTCGTTTGCGCCATGTGTTTTCTACTCAGGTTCGTGTACGAACTAAAACAAGCTCTACAGGTTCTATCGAAATTGATTATTATTCTTTAGAGGAATTGGAACGGTTATTAGACTTATTTGCCGTTATTGAAAAATCTGACTTATAAGTAATTATAAATCATGAGCAAAACCATCACGATTTCCCATACATCTACTGTGAGAGTACGGTATGCAGACACTGATAAAATGGGAGTAGTATATAATGGTAATTATTTGACGTATTTTGAAATTGGACGAACGGAACTGTTGAGGGCAATTGAACTCCCATATTCCGAACTGGAAAAACACGGGTGCTTACTGCCGGTTTCCGAGGCAAAGGTATTGTATAAAATCCCTGCAGTTTATGATGATATACTCCATATCACGACAACATTCAAATACAGTGCTCATTCGGCAACAATAACTATTGAGTATAAAATTACACGTGATGCGGATTGTATTGCTGAGGGCTATACTACGCATCCGTTTTTAAATGCTACAACGCGCCGCCCTATGCGACCGCCGAAACTTTTTATTGATACTATCATCGGACAATCTCACAAGGACTAACAGAGTGAATATTTTTACCAAAATTAGGTAACTGATAATATAACCTTTTGGAGAATCACTTATGAATTGCAAAAAGATTCTAATTGCAGGCGCACTATTCTGCCTGACGGCAAATTTTGCGTTTTCGCAGTCAACATTTTATTTCTTGAATCTCAATACAAGTGCCCGTGCAGCTGCGCTTGGCGGTGCGGTCGTATCGTTAAGCGAAGACGCTTCGGCTGTATTTATTAATCCGGCTACGCTTTCTACGGCAGAAGACCGACGGGTTTCCGTTACCTTTCTAAAGCACGTTCTGGATATAAATTCCGGCTTAGCCACCTACAGTTCAAAGAGTGAATCATTGGGACATTTTGCAGTCTCAGCACTCTATACAAGCAACGGCTCATTTCAAGGAGCGGATTCCAAGGGCATAAAAACCAATACGTTCTCAGGAAATGAACTGGCACTCTCCGGTACGTATTCACAATCACTGGATTCTAATTTCTTCTATGGTGCGACACTGAAATTTATTTATTCAGGACTTGAGCAGACAAGCTCATCAGCACTGGCTGTAGATGCCGGACTCTTGTATCAAATCCCTAAGTCAAGAGTAAATATAGGATTCTCACTGTTGAATGTCGGTACTCAATTGTCGAAATACGGTTCGGAAAGTGAATCATTACCTCTGGATGTTCGTTTGGGGATGAATCATAGATTACGAGGACTTCCATTACTGGTGAATTTCTCATTTCATCATTTAGCTGATGAAACAGACGGTTTTTTTGATAAATTTGCAAATATCTCACTTGGCGGTGAATTGACGGTAAGCAAGGTAATTGACCTCCGGTTGGGTTATGATAACCGTATCCGCTCTGCTGTTTCTACTTCTACTCAGCGTGGCTTTTCGGGAATCAGCGGGGGAGTGGGCATAAAGACCAAAAATATTCTGGTTGATTATGCAGCTTCATCACTTGGGTCTCCGGCAACTCTTCACCGTTTGAGCGTAAATTTCAAATTATAATTGAGTTTAGCTGTTATCGCGGTAAAAATTCGTATTTTTGCGCCGCGAAAAAAGATAGTATTTATTTTCATATATTAAAATTATTGGAGAAAAAAATGGTTCGTTTTCATTGGAAAACTGCAGTAGTTGCAATGTTCATCGCTTTGATAAGCGTAGGAACGTCATTTGCTCAAGGCAAGCAAGAAGTAGTAATTTTAAAGCCAAAATTGGCACTCAGCGAAGTGGCATTTGCTGCCCAAATGCTCGAAACTATTGAGATTCGCGGTAGTGAAGTTGACGCTTTTGTTGATGTTAAAAAAGTATTTTCTGGCGTTCTTGAAGTTGCATTGAAAGACAAAAAAGAAGCAAAAGATGTGGTAACTGTAGAGATGAGTTTAGGTCAGGCGCAGAACCTAATGGCACTGCTCCAACGTGCTAAACTGACCGGAGCCGATGCTGAACGCTATAAGAAATTTGTTGATGTGGTTGTAGCTTCTGCTCAGCCGGATAAGAAGTAAGAAATTTAAAACTGAAAATTAACAAGCCCTACTTTTAATCAAAGTAGGGCTTGTTTGTTTAAGTAAAAACTAAAATGGTGTTCTGTTTAAGTACTTTTAATTTATGAATTGCTCTAATGAATTTCAAAAAAAGCCATGTAAGTGATAGGACTAGAATAACCGAACCATTAAATTCAGTAAATTATTTGTTTGAAAAAATTGGCGAGTACTAGATGCTTAGACTAAGCTGTAAATGACATCTCTTAAAATGTTAGTACAATTTAGTGTCCAGTCATGCTGA
>CAZGNO010000037.1:0-36114 GCA_964527785.1 uncultured Chitinophagaceae bacterium | reverse complement strand
TCTCCGCTATGCACTACAAAAAACAGGACTTAAGCAGCATACGGAGATTCTTCACTGACGTTCAGAATGACAGGATCGAATGTATCAATTTATACTGTCCATGCACTTATGGTATAAGAATTGATTTGGTATTCAGTTCTTGATAGAAAGGTACTGTGATACCACGTCACCGGCAGTGATAAGATTCATACAATTAAAATGACCTTTAGGGCATTCGGCTCTGCCGATATGTGTACAAGGGCGACAATCAAGTTCTTTCTCTATAATAATGTTTGGTACTCGAAACGGTGCAAATCCAAATTCTTGAACTGTCGAGCCAAATACGGCTGCGACAGGAACGCGGCGAGCAGCAGCAAGGTGCATAATACCACTGTCATTACAAATCAAGCCATCGCACCCGTCCAGAACGCGGGCAGTATCGTAGAGAGAGCTTGAATTGGAGGCATCGGTAATTGGGAAAAGAATTGCACTGCGAACTTGATCACAGATTTCACTGTCGTCTTGACCGCCGAGCAAAACGATTTCAGTATTAAATTGATTATGGAAGTAACTGGCGGTTTCTGCAAATCGCTCAGGTAACCACCGCTTCGTAAAGTGCCGCGCTCCGGGTGCAATTGCAAGCCGTTTGGGTGGATTGATAACTGCTGTTCGCATTGTAGGCGGGTATGATTGCAGTCCGGCTTCTTCGGGAAGCCACAACTCCAATCCATCGCCATCATCGTGAATACCTAGTTCTGCTGCTGTGTTTCGGTATCGCTCTGTAATAGAAACAATCGGTTCGCCAAACCCCTTTTTCAATTGAACTAGCTCCATTTTCTGTCGCCGGAATTTATCGAGCTTGTACGTAACTTTTCCTAAACCCAAACGAAGAAGAAGCGACCGGAAATTCACCTGCTCGTCTAATACTATGTCATATTGTTTTTTTGGAAGAAGCCGCCTGATTTTGTTACTCAATCGAAGAATATCAAAAGCCGTTCCTTTTGTATCAAGCTCAATAACATCAGACAAATATGGGTTGTAGCATACAATTTCTGCAAATCGTTTTGCAATTATCATATCAATTCTTGCATCGGGATAATGACTTCTAAGCTCTCGCAACAGCGGAGTAATAAGAAGAATATCGCCCATCGAGCTAAGGCGAATAATACAGATTGATGTCGGTTTGTATGGTTTCATAAATGCGAAGATAGTACGAAGATGAGAATTTTCTTCGAAATGAAAAAGTTTTAGGTTTGATTTTCAAAAAAAATTCGGATTTTTGCTCAGATTTTATTCATTTATTGGTATTATAGTATGCGTTTTACCGTAGAACAAGACGACGACATTGTGATATTCACGCTCAAAGAAGAACGACTTGATTCGTTGAACTCTCCGGACGTGAAAGCCGAACTATTGATAATTGGGCAGCCGAACCTGATTGGTTTAATAATTGATTTATCAAAAGTAACATTTTGCGACAGTGCAGGATTGAGTGCATTGTTACTTGCTCATCGCCAAATGAAAGAACACGAAGCTCCGGTAATCTTGGTTGGTGTAGGAGAGCAAGTTCGCAATCTTCTACGCATTTCCCAACTTGAATGGCTGTTTGATTATTTCCCGACAGTCGAGGATGCCCTCGGTGCCTTTGAAAGTGTTGAGGATTTTTCGGACGACGAATAAGGAGCTTTTGGAGCAGAGCAGCTTTTTATAAGCCGTCAGTGTTCTCCTGTGACATGACGGCTTTTTGTTTACTAAATTCATATCATAATTGATAGAACAGATTGAATATGTATTTCACCAAATTTCAAATTGCATATTGTAAACTATAGTTTCAAGGGGAAAACTCATTGCTAAAATATATACTCTTTGTAATTGCTGTCATATCATATTCGCAGACAACTGCTCAAACTCTTTTCCAATCCGGCGAATTAACTAACCGTCGTCTCGGATTTACGAATGATGCAAGCTCTGTAGGGTGGAATCCTGCCGTACTTGGAATGAGCGATGAGTCAGATTTACTATTTGGTCTTCCTCTCAATTCTTCGTTCCAGAGTAACAATCTCTACGGAGTATTTGTAAAAGCCAGTACTTTTGGTGTGGGATTCATACCTAAAAAGGACAGTATGTCTAAACAGCAGTTTTTTGCTGGATTTGGATTCTCGATGTACGAAGAGAGGATGTGGTTTGGTGCATCAATTCGTCCTACGGGAGATTTTGACGGTGCATTTTCTAATGGCAACCTTCGTTATAATATTTCTGCTGCATACGCTATCAAGCCGGCGTTGATTGTTTCGGCAGGAGTAAATACTATTCACAGTGCCCCGGCTCCTGAACTTAGCTACGATATAAGTGCAGTCTATTCACCGCTAGAATGGTTTACATTACAGTCGTCGGTGTCATATTCAGGTGAAAATATTTTTAACGGGAAGTCAATTTCTTCCGCATTTGGAGCGAACATAGGGCTGTTTGATAATTATGTGGTAGTAAGCTACAATTTCTCACCCGAACTGAACACATCACGACTTGGATTGGAATTATCATTGAGTGACGGGCTGACTATCGGATCATTGAATAACTTTGCCTCTGATTACAAGGGGAATGTAATGTTCATTCGGGCACATTCATCGGATGAGCTGTCAATTGGAGATCGCTCAGGAAGGAGTGTGTTTGGAGGGTTCAGCGGTTCGTCAAATGATGCGGGTTGTACGCCTTGGGCAATAAAATGGTCTGATACCAATGGTGATTCACCCCGTGAGTTGTTGCAAATTATGAACTATTCATCTCATTCTGAATATGAAAATTTGGCTAGAGAAATTTCCTCATTATCACCCAATCCGATTTTTGCTTTCGATTCTGTCCATCAAAAATATTATTCACGCTATGCGCCAAAGTCATCGCTTTCAGGGCGTGAGCAACCTCTAATTGTTACACGTATACCTGAACAAAAGGTGCTCGTGATAGACACAGATTCTTCTAACATAAAACAAACCTCTTCTACTTTTTTTGTTCGGGATGAATTAGGGCGAAATGTATCTGGTTTGACAAAAGCAAATTTTATAGTAAATGATGCAGATAAAACGATTGTTTCGCTTACTCAAACCATATCTAAGACAGTATTGCCTGTGGATATAATGGTTCTTGTGGACTGCTCTGGCAGTATGAGCAGCCAAATTCAGGCAGTACGCCGTAATGTGAATAATTTTGTGCAAAACTTGACAACTCGCGGAGTGGATTATCGGGTTGGATGCATACTCTATGGTGAGAAAATCTATGCAACACTCGAACCGACTGCATCTGTTGCAGAATTTGAGCAGTTCTTCCTTCAAGCTGCTGCAACCGGGCGTGATGAAATTACTTCGACTGCTATTCACGAAGCAACTCAAATACAATTTCGTGAGAATGCACAGCGTATTTTTGTGCTGATTACCGATGATTGCTCTATTCAAGATAACGGGGAATATTCAGAGCCGTCTCTTACTCGCGAAATGTGGAATGCGGGAGCGAAGCTGTATTCAGTGATTAATCCTCAGAATCATAATGGCGGATTAATGACACGCCTTACATTCGGTCGTGACTACGACATCAAAAAACCATTTACAACTATCTTGGATGATATCAGCGGTGACATCACTACTACATACCAGATTGTCTATCAGCCCAAAGAAAAAGTAATAGTAAAAAATACAGTTTTGCGAGGAAGTGTTCGTGACGAAGATGGAGCAAAAATTCCTGCTGAACTTACGTTCCGTCCGAGCACCGGCGGAAGTGAAACAAAACTGATTGCCAATAGTTTCACCGGTGAATATGAGACAATAATCTCTGAAGGGAAAATCTACGACGCTTCTGCACAAAAAACAGGTTATTTGCCCGTTAACGACAAAATCAATCTGAGTACAACCCGAAAAGGTGATACTGTAACCCACGATTTCTTGCTTCGCTCTCAGCCAACTACTCTTTTTGGAAGAATTACTGACCAAAGCGGAACTCCAAGAGCAGGAAAAATTAAAATCGAGGATGCAGTAACACTCGAATCCATTGCTACACTTCAAACTAATGACAAGGGAGAATATTCTCTCATAATTAAAGAAGGGCGAGAATACCGCTTGTCTGCCTCAGTGCCGGATTATGTCGGCTCAAATGTAGAAGCTGATATGAGAGCTACTAAACGCGGTGATAGGATTCAACGTGACCTGACTGTGACTGCCATTACAATTGCTATTGAGCAAGGACTTACATTCAAACTTAAAAACATTTTCTTCGATTCCGGTAAATGGGATTTACGACCTGAGAGTGAACCAGAACTCGAAAAACTTCATATATTCATGGACGAAAATAAATCGGTACGAGTTGAAGTTGGAGCACATACCGATGCTGTAGGAAAAGATGATGCTAATAAGGCACTTGCAAGTAAGAGAGCTGAATCGGTGGTGCAGTATTTAACAAAACTTGGCATTACTTCTACCCGTATGATTGCTAACGGATACGGTGAATCAACTCCTGTAGCTACAAACGATACAGAAGACGGTCGTGCACTTAATCGCCGCGTAGAATTTAAATTGATTAAGTAATTTATTGATAAACTGTACAGCTGGTATTTATATCATTCTAATGGAACTATTATGGCAGAAACACTTGGCTCACTCGTAGACAAATTAGCAATTACCGACCTTAAACTTTGGCATTGCCAAGAGCAGCTATTCAAACCCGACGGCGAGGAGAATCCTCCGCTCAAGCAGAAGAATGAATCTTTGCTTGGTCAGCGGGAGCGGCTAATCCGTGAAATTGACGAATGGTTCTCAGCTGCGGTAAGCAATCCCGAAAGCGTAGCACTTACAAATCCGCAGAATAAAATTTACGGACAATACCGAAAGCAATAGCATGAATATTCTCACAACAGACCTCGAACCAAAAACATTCGGGGAGTTTATAGATGCACTCATAATAGCAAATCTTAGGATGTGGCACGCACAGGAAGTAGTGTATGAAACCGAAACTCTATCAGCGATGACACATACTCAAATGTTCGATTTTCTCAAACAGGCAACATGGCTGAATCTGCTTCGTAACAGAGCGATGGATGGTCTGGACAGCAGCTTGGCTGCAGAAATAATGGAGCGTAATCCCGCAATTGAGCGAATAGATACCCCTATTTCAATGGAAGGTCAACTGCCGCTTTGGGAACAGGTGTAGTTGCAAAATGTCAGAGGTTTAGCATTTCACACGTAAGTACTGGGCTAAAATAACCGAAACATAAAATTTAGGAAATTATTTGTCTGGAAATTAGCTAGTAATTAGATGCTTCGACAAGATTTAAAACACATCTATTAAATTGTCTGTCATTCTAAGTTCATGACAGCCGCCCAAAGCCTGCTGCAAAATAATGCAATGACATTGGAATAAAATACTTGCGCTTGTCACCCTGAACTTGATTCAGGGTCTCCGTTGCTGTCTAGTCATGCTAATTTTTGAAGTACTTTTTCTTCATTATGGCGGAGATGCTGAAACAAGTTCAGCATGTCTTGGCAATAAATTACACTAACATTTTAAAAGATGTCATTTACAGGAGTCTTCGAGTAAAGAATCTCCGTAAGAACGTGAAAACCTGCTGGACGGATGTGCATACGGAGATTCTTCGTTGCACTCAGAATGACGGGCATTTTAAGAGATGTCATTTACAGCATAGCTACGAATTTCCGTAAGCACATCCGTCGTATAGGTTTTCACGCTCCTACGGAGATTCTTCAACCAAGGACTCCTTCTTAATGATAGGTGGCAACTACTTTATTTTAATGTCATTGCATTGTTTTGTAGTCAACTTTCGTGACTACCTTGAACCCAGTATAACAAACAAGGTATGTCAAGCTGAACTTGTCCAAGTGTGAAATATTTGCCGATTAGAATACTTTACTCTTACTTCTAAAAACTATACGATACAAAATTAACAACACCTATTTTTTCATACCCAATAAGATTTTTGAGTGATGACATTCCGCCTCCTTTTATTTCTTCAACTTCTCCTCTTGGGAATTCCGTTGTATGCCTCCTCGGATTCATCCAATGTAACCCCTCGAAAGCAAATCAACATTGATTCGGCAAAAACTCTTGCACCGCGCGCAATAGACACCACAAAAATAATTACCCCCGAAAAAGTCGGTGACAGTATTCATCTTACTGTTCCATTACGAAATCATGGCAGTTTGTGTATGATTCCGCTTACTTCTGTCACCACCATTACAAAACAAGAATTGCCATATCTTAACTTCACGGGACTCCATGATATTATAAGCCAAAAAGTCCCTACTTTTTATCCCTTGCATTTGGGCAGCTACGGACAAATGAACAGCATCTCTGTTTTTGGAGGCGGACTGCGTGATGTAACATTGCGATATGATGGACGAAGTATGAACAGCCGAATTTTCGGCGGAGCTAATCTCGAACAGTTTCCGCCTGAAATGATTGAGAAAATTGAAATCCTCACCGGAACGGACGCAATTGTATTCTCTGACAATTCCAACGGGGCATTAATTAATATTCAGGAAATCAAGCATAATATCGCCACACCGTTTACACGTATCGCTTTCTCTCAAGGTGGATATAATTTCATTGCTTCCGACGGTACGTTCAGCCAAAATATAGCCCCAAATTGGAATACCACACTCGGTTTCAGACGGCAATCAGCGTCTTCAAGGTTTACTAATTCCGGTTATGAAGTCTGGAATCTCAGGGCTATTCTTCGGTGGAGTCCGTCGGACAGAACATCGTTTTCGCTTTCAGAACTATTTACCAATAGTGGGATTGGTACAAACGGCGGCATAGACTCCCTGTCTCCAAGTTTTTCAAATGAAATCATTGCTCTTCCAATGTACGCGGATCTTGATGAGCGTGTTTTCCGTCATGATATAACGCTCTCGGGTTCAAGTGTTCTTGCTGATGATTCTTCATCTACAGCAAGCGGCACTCTGTATTTTTCAAATTCAATTTGGGAAAAAAACCGTTCACGCGAACTGGCAATTACCCCCGACGACACCATCCGTCTTGCTCGATTCATCGAACGCACCGTTGGAGCGACTGTTCGTCTCGAACAGGTTATTAACTCTCTAACAACACTGCGATATGGCGGTGAAGTTGAATATACATATGCCGAACAATCCCGCTATACGGAAGATTTGCAGGGTATCAAACTTGCCGGATACGGGCATCTAGTTTTACAGCCGTCGTCGAAGGATTTTACTCTACGAACAGGAGCACGTGTCCTGTATGAAAACGCCAAACTCATCCCCTCGCTTGGAGTAGCCGGGGAAATGAAACTATCCAATAATTTTTTTCTTTCTCTGGATGTTTCACAAAGTAGTCGCGCAGCGTCTGCTGCGGAAGGTTTGGGACTTGATGCCGAACGAACACTTCTCGGCTTTGCAGGATTACAATTTAAACACGATTCGATTAGCATCAAAGCAACCGTTTTTTCACGACTTACCACCTTCCCTATTCTTTCGGAAGCTGTCCGTGATACAGGAGGATTCATACTTACATCACGCTCCTTCAATGGAGATTCCCGTCGAACCATCGGGTTCAACACTCAAGGACAATGGAATTTAGGTGCACTATCGGCAAACGGATTTTTCCAACTGTATCAAACTGCTACAGATGGCACAAGCGACAGCAGATTTCCATTATTCTACGCAGGAATTTCGGCACAGTATGAATATCAGATAGGACAGAGCTTGTTACAAGCCGGGCTATCAGTGAAATTTCTCGGCTCGATGGAGGGTGAAACGTTCTTGCCGCAAACATGGACTTCGATACCAACACGCACCGATGAATCGAACACGACATTCAATGGTATTGATGCGTTCATAGTTTTGCGCTTGGGTAATGCGTTTGTTCGTGCAACGTTCTTTAATATTGTTTCACAAACATATTATTATGTTCCGTTGTATCCACAATTGGACAGGAATCTCCGGCTAAGCGTTTCGTGGTCGTTCTTAGATTAGAACGTTAATGTATGACTTTTCTCAAGTGCCTCCATTAATGCAACACACACCTGCTGTACTTGTGAGTGTGTCAAATCAGGGTAGCTCGGCAGGTTAATCCCCCTCCAGCCAATTTCCTCTGCTATCGGATGACGCTCATATTTACCTGAATACATCGGCATTGTATGAACCGGATAAAATGTCGGGCGGGTTTCAATACCGGTATGCTTAAGGTGTTCACGAATGGCGTCACGCTGGCGGACATGAGGTGCAAGCACTGAATACATCCAATATGAATGGCGTACATCACCAATGGGCTGATGAGTAGTATAAGGGCTTTGCAAAAGCATCTCATCATACCAACCTGCAATTTCAATTTTACGGTTAATAAGCTCATCAGCACGTTCTAACTGAGCCAAACCTATTGCAGCGCAGATATTGGTCATACGATAATTGAAACCGATAACATCATGCCAGTATTCACGATATTTCGCAAGTCCCTGCCCCTTGAAATGAAGAGTCCGCGAATAGAGTGTTTCATCGTTGGTCACTACCATTCCGCCTTCACCGGTAGTTATCGTTTTGTTCCCGTAGAAACTGAATGTAGAAATATCTCCGAAAGTACCTATATGCCGACCTTTGTAGAGTGTTCCGAATGCTTCGGCGCAATCTTCGATTAAGAATACACGGTGTTCTTTTGCAATTTGCGAAAGAGCGTCCATATCGGCAGGATGACCGTAGAGATGAACCGCTATAATTGCTTTTGTTCGAGGGGTAATTTTACGTCGCACTTCCTCGGCATCCAATTGCCACGATTCACGTTCGGAATCCACAAAAACGGGTGTAGCACCTGCATATACAATTGCATTGACAGGCGCGATATAGGTAAACGTGGGGACGATAACCTCATCCCCCACCCCAATTCCCAGTGCAACAAGAGCGAGATGAAGCGCAACTGTCCCATTACAAACCGTAGAAGCATTACGAATACCGATATACTCTGCAAACCGGCTCTCGAATTCACTGACAAAACGCCCTTTGCCGGAAATCCACCCTGTATCCAAGCATTCATTTACATATTTCTTTTCATTACCGGCTAGAGTGGGTTGATAGACAGGAATCTTGTACATAAACTTAATTGAATATGCTTTAAAAAATCACAATAATAGAGGTTTTGTAAACCGATTCAACGGAAAATCAAATCTAAGAATCAAACTGCTTTACATTTACTTATACTGACAACTTATTACTTACGCCTTACCAGCCGCTTCATTGCTCCAATTTCCTCAGCTGTAAAGAAACCCGTAAAATAGAAAAACGCTATCAAAACGAATATTGCCGCTACTTTAATCCAGATAATATCAGGCAATGCAGTAACTCCGCCGAATACTCCGAGTGTGACCCCGATAATCAAGAAAATCCGGTTCCATTCATATGGAACGGGATAAACCTTTCGAGAGTAGTAGTAGAGTACAATCATACTCAAAAAATATGCTCCGAACGTCGCCCATGCACCGCCATATATTCCATATTTAGGAATAAGGATAATATTCAGCACCACATTGCTTACGGCAGCAATAACAGTTGCCGCGGGAAGATACCTTGTGCGCTTGGTAATATGGAAACCTGCCGCTAAATTTACATATAAGCCGTTGAAAAAATAGCCGCCCATGACAATCGGAATAATCCCCATCCCGCTCCAAAAAGCGGGGTTGATAAACTTTCCACCGACGAACGGAATACTCACCACATATTCCATTCCAAAACTAACAAGCAGGAATACAATTGCACAACAAAGCGTAAAATATGTAAGAATCCGACTGAATAGAACCTTAGAATCTGCTTCTTCGTGATGCGTAAGATAGAACGGTCGCCAAGCAAACTCAAAGACCGCAACAAACAGCATCATAGGGATTCCCAAACGGTAATTCACACTATACATCCCCAACATTTCCGCTCCGCCGATTGATTTCATAATCGGTCGGTCTGCAAGCTGGAGTATCATCAACGAAAGCGATGACGGAACAGTAGGCAGTCCAAAAGCAAGCATCTCACGAAACAGTGCCTTGCCTCCTCTGAGTGGTGTAAGCCACTTTACTATAATCGGCATAAAAGCCAGAAGTGCAAAACCTGATGAAATTATCCCCGCAATTACAATACCCATTATTCCCATTTTGAAGACAACAATCATCAGATATGTTGCAATTACGTTTACCGCAACCGTCATAATTTTGAGTCCGGCAAATACTTTCGCACGGCGGTTCATCCTCAAAACTGCGTAGGGAACAAAGGTCAGCACATCACAGAACGGAATAAAGGCGGCAACACGAATCACAGAGCTGCCAAACTTGGTGTTAATTTCGGGAAAATATACGGCTATACTATCAGCAAAGATAAACACCATTGCAGTACAAAAGCCGCTCACCGCAAAAATCCCCCAGAACGAATAGGAAAACACTTCCTTAGTCCGGTTCAAATTATCACGTGCAAAAAACCTAAAAAAAGATGTGTCCAAACCCACGCAATAGATAATCGTAATAAATCCGAGAACTGCGAATAAATCGGAATACACCCCTATTTCGGTTTTGGTGAGGTAATTGGAATAGAGAGGCGTAAGGAGGAAGGTCATGAACCGCACGAGAATTGTGGTCAGACCGTAAATCAAGGCATCGGAGGCAAGAGTGCGAAGTTTTCCGAGCATAGAAGAAAGCGAAAAAATGAGAATTCTACTTCACAATGCCAATATAAAGATATGCTATCCCAAACGTAAACGGTACATACCGACGCTCAGAAAACACACCCGTTGCATCCATCATTTCTACAAATTTCTTGCCGCTTGGGAACACTGCCGTCGTGTCCAAAAGATACTGATAGGCATCCTTGTTTTTGCCGGTAACCAGCCAACCCAATACAGGTATAAATACAGCACGGTAGATTGAATACAAATATTTGAACGCACCTTCCGGTTGCCCGAATTCCAGAATCATCACCCGTCCTCCGGGGCGCAGCACTCGCGCCATTTCTTTTAGGCATTGCGCCGGTGAATCCACATTCCGAATACCAAACGAAATACTTGAGATGTCAAATGATTTATCGGGATACTGGAGGTTCATCGCGTCGGCTATTTCAAAGCGGACATCCAAGCCCTGCTCTTTGGCTTTTGCCGGCGCAAATTCCAGCATTTCTGCGCAAAAATCCGTACCGATAACAGTACCCGATTTTCCGACGGCTTTTCTGAATTCGAGTGCCAAATCACCTGTTCCCGTCGCACAGTCCAGAATATCCATCCCCGGCTTTACTTCCGCCAAACGCACTACCTTCCGTCGCCAAAGTTTATGAATTCCGAGAGAGAGGACAGTATTTGTGCGGTCGTAACGGGAGGCAAGCCCCGCAAACATTGATTTGATTTGTTCACTCATTCTTTGTTGTCAGTTTTTTGGAAATGATTTTATGGTGCAAAAATACGATAGTTTTGGAGGAAAATCAGCATGAGGTAATGCTTGGCATTGAATCCAATTTGCGGCGAAGGTCGGGTCGGGTGATATACCTACCTCTGTTCGATTACTTAATTACAGAAGTATGGAGGAGCTACACATTGTTTTTAGGGAGGTCTGTTCTAGTTACATGATTGACTTGATATGATAATTTCAAATCAGTTCAATTAGAACAATAAACTTTCTCTGAGAATATTTGCTTAATGCAAAGGTCGGGAAAAGACGCAAAAGGTTCGCAATCAAAAAAAACTCCTTACTTTAACACCGATACCATTACGGTTGCTCTCTGTGCACCTTGAGTTGCTGATAGTGAATATACTCCGCCCGGAAGTTCATCTAACTGAACTGTAAATACCTGCCCGCTTTGCTCAAATTCCATTACTTTTTCACCGATTGAATTTGAGAGGATATAATGAACTGATAGAGAATTATTAAATACCAAGTCAGTACGATTGATTGTCAATGAATTTCCGGTAGGATTCGGATAGCAGAGGATGTGTGAATCCTGAATAGATTCAGGGTTTTCATCGGAATTCACATCTAATATATTTTCATATTTCCATACACCAGTTGTACCTCTTGTTATATATAATGCAGATCCATGCGCAATGAACCTGTAAATCAGATATCCAGGAATCAACGAGTCAACAACAAACCAACTTTTACCATCGTCAGTACTTTTATAAATTTGGTTATAAGTCTGAGCAAATATACTTGAACCATTCACTATAAATTTGTAAAATAATCTTGACGGAATACCATTATGAATCTTCACTATTTTTTGGTTATTTATATCGAGTGGACTCTCGATAAACTGTAATCCTTGATTGTTGGTTCCCAAGAAAATTTTTTTATCTTTTACTGCAATGCTGATTGGTATAAACGTATATTGTTTCTGTCGATGATTTATGCTAACCCAAGTTTGCCCCTGATCCTCACTGAAAATTATATACTTATCAGTAAGAAAATAGATTGCCGAGCCCTCCGTAGTCACTTGTATGATCTTATTGAAATCAACATTTATTTTTTCCCAGCTATCACCGTTATCGGTACTTTTATAAACTTCGGTGTCAGCATACGCATACAATACAGAGTTGCATTGTGCAAATTGATATCGTAAACTGTCGTTAAAACCGTAGTGTAATCGTGACCATGTTGCACCGCAATCGGTACTTCGTATCAATGAATCATAAGGACCGAAACCGGGAAATGGATCCGAAGAACGCAGAAGAGCAAATACACTTGTGCCATTAGAAAAAAGTGCTATCGGAGTTTGGGTAATATCTGTTAATGTCCATGATAATCCATTATCGGAACTTGTGCTGATACCCATATACGATATTGCAGCAAAAAGTATTCCTCCACATGATGCTAGGTGAACAACTTGTAACTCACCATGCAAGCCGATATTTTTTGACTCTTGCCATGTATTTCCTTCATCACTGCTATAGTACACCCGACCATAGGCTGTAGCGACAAATAATGTATTTCCTTTCATTATCATAGACAAAATCCCGTTAAGCTCTTTTATAGAAGGCTCTATATATAAGGATAAGGGATACCATTCTTTACCATTATTTGTGCTGCGATGCAAAATTCCGTTTCCTTCTGAACCGGCAAATAAGACAGAATCTTTTTGTATTAATCCTGCCATATATCCGACTTCTAAGTTTGTCGACTTCCATAGTGGGTCTGAAGGAGTTTTATACAAAAGAGGTTGGTTTGCTACATTTGCAAACACTATCGAATCTTTAGTGTAAAGATGATACACCAAGTCTTCATTCCATGATTGAGTGTTCCCAAGATTTCCCCATGTTTTTCCTTTGTTTGTACTTATATAAACTTCTCCTTCCCCTCCTGCATAGAGAGTAGAGCCGCTTTTTGCCAAGGAAAAAATCTGCGTTCCTTCCGGAATTCCCGAACCGGCTTTTTGCCAACTAAAGCCCTTATCAGTACTATAACGTACTCCTGTCCCATTGCCACAAAAAAGAACAGTGTCATCGACAACTACAATTGCATTATATGAAGGGTACTTTAAGTCGTGCTCCTCCCAATCCGTGCCGTTATTTGAACTGGAATACAAAGGAGTAATTATACTATTTCCGATTAGAGCCATAGGGATAAACGATTTGTATTTCAAAGTCGAGGTGAGTTCCTGCCAATGGTTTCCGTTGTCCGAACTGCGAAACAAACCATCCGAAGTACATGCAAATAGAAACGAATCGTTGGAAGCAAATCTATTTATTCTTGTTCCATGTAAATTTGTCTGAGTCCACTGGCTATATGATTCGGTGAACAGAACAAACAAACTTGCTAATAGTATAAGAGCGGTTTTCATGAAGAGGTATCTCCGGTAAAGAAAATTATAGTGAAAAACAACAGTATTTTTAGCAAAATACTAAATTATAGTAATATGACCATTAGCTTGTGACTGATACCGATAAAAAGGTAACCTTTCATTACAAACTATCCAATTATTGTCAAAATTTTCATTTTCTCATCAATTTCTTTGATCAACGTATGAGTGAGTATTTCATATTTTTGGTTTCTTCATAGTTTATTCGTGACAATTCTTTTGAGTTTCAAACCAATCTCAAAACACCCCGGGCAAACTCGCCCCTATCCCCAACGTAAACGTCCCTATATTCCACGTATTCTTCCCTATAAATCTTGCATCATATCCCAAGTCCAAAAACCAGTTATCACTCACATACAGTCCGAACGCCGCCCCAGCCGACACATAATTTTCCTGAAGAATAGAACGCCTCGGATTGAATTTTTCGTTTGTCGGGAAGCTGCTCATGCTTTGCAGAATATCCACATAAATTTTAATAAACGTATTGGGAATATTCTTCGCACCTACCTCCACATGCACGAAAAGTTCATCCGATAAATCCTCGAAACGGTGGTTGTACAGTATCGAGCTACCCATCCAGCTTTCCTTAAACGGATAGCCGAACTCAAGCCCGCCGCCTATTTGCATTGCCCCGTCACTCAAAAACGGATGCGGATCATTGGCTACTCCATTATGAAATCCGGGGGGAATTTTTGCCATCAATACCAGCGAAGTAACACCCTTCCCGGTGTTTATTTTCCACCTCGCTCCTATACCGTAATACACAGCTTGTGTAATGCTGAAATCTGCTCTTGTTTCCCCGTCGAGAGATATTCCGCCGTCGGAATATGCTTCATGCAGAGCGAAGCGTCCGAACGGAACATCCAGCAGAAGCGTAACATCATCGCTGAGTCCGTATTCGGCATAGAGTCCGCCGATTATCCCATTTAGTTCCACTCCATAATCCCTGCCGTTAGGGAACAGTGCGGAAGTATCCTGCTTATAGAAAACACTTTCGCCGTCCAAGTCTTTATAGCTGGAAGCGAGCATCGTTCCCACGTAAAACTTGGCAAAGAGTTGATTTTTGGGTTGTGTCCACCCCCCGGCAATCGTTGATTCGGATGCAAAAATCTGTACAACAAGTGCGGAAGTAAAGAGCCGGATTAAGAAGTAGTTCATTATAAATTAGATGCGGAAAAAGAGGTGGTAGAGCCAGAGTATTTTTCAAATGCAAAGTAGCACTTTTTTCTGATTTTACAGGCAAAGCAGAATGTTAAAACGGCAAAATATTTTCAGCAAGCTTCGGATGTAACAGTGGTAAAGTATTAGCTTTCTTCGTATTTTTGCAAAGTGGAAAGATAGAATGCAATCGGATTTGCGTACAATACAATCATATTTTCCCTTTTCTAAATCCTGCCTAATGGACAATACAAATCAGGAACAATCATATACATCGTTAAAGCTGTGGCATAGATATGTTATAGCCCTATCGTTGTTTTTTGTTTCTATTCTGGTGCTGTTCTTTCTTGCAGACAAGGTAATTCTTCCGCTCGTTGTCCATTCTAATTCTACAGTCAAAGTTCCGAACGTGGTGGGTATGTCTGTTTCCGAGGCGAGAACCATATTGGGACAGCACCATCTCTCGGTACAAGGCATCCGAGAAGTTTCCACCGATAAGGCACCTACCGGAATTGTTATCAACCAGCTTCCCTATTCCAATGCCGAAGTAAAGGAAGAGCGACGCATTTACCTGACCGTAAGCAAAGGCAAAGAGATATTACGCGCCCCACAACTTACCGGCAAATCATTACGTGATGTTCGGATTGCACTTATGCGACTGGGACTGCAACTCGGAACGGTTAATTATGATTTCAGCGAAACAGTTGCACCGGATTTGGTTATAGCCCAAAGTATTCCTGCCGGTAGCGGAACAAAGTATAATGATTTGGTGAGTGTTGTAATCAGTCGCGGTTCGGAATCGCAGATTACTGTCCCAACCCTCGTTTTCGGTACTTTGGACGAAGCACGCGAAAAACTAATGGAAGCAGGGCTTCTGCTGGGCAAAGTTACGTATGTGAGTGACGCCACCTATATTGGTGAGACAATTATCTCACAAGAGCCGGAAGCAGAGACAATTGTTTCAAAAAATACCCTTGTAAATGTTTCGGTTGCAAAATAATCTTATCCTTTGATAATTATGATTCAGTATATAGTATCTGTTTCTGTCCCCAATAACCGCGCTGTAGAATGGGAAACATGGATGAAAGAAAAACATATAGATGATGTGATGGCAACGGGCAAATTCATTTCAGCACAACTCAGCCGTATTCATTTTCCTGAAAGTGATACACATTGCGGGTTCAGTACACTCTATATAGCGGAGAATATGGACGAGTATAATGACTATCGTGTGAATTTTGCTCCCGCACTTCAAGCTGACCATGCTGCTATTTTCGGGACAAGCGTTTCGGCGTCGCGCATAGTATCGGAAGAAATAAAAAAATGGTAATGTACGGTCAGATAAAAGCTAAATATGACATTTGCAAGCTATTGACCCCGTTTTTTTTCGATAGAAAAAATCATCGTTTTGCTATTACGATTTTGCAGTGTATATTTCGGTTTGGAATATTATAATAACACTATCCCAAGTAAGGTTCTTTCTATGAAACGCCTAATTACCCTTTCATCGTTCGCTGTCAGTTTCATTATAATAATTGCCGGATGCGGCTCCCTAAATCAACGCGGTGCTGAGCCGCCGGCTGCACAAGATGCCCTTCCTCCGTCAAATTACAAGCAGGTTTTTGTTAAGCAATCCATTCCGGTTGGCAATTCAGCAGGTGGAACAGGAATCTATGTAGGCAATGTAGATACACGTGAACCCAATAAAGTCCGAGTATATGCCCATGTTGTAGATTCAAACGGTTCATATCTGACCGGTGCAAGCACTCTTAAATGGTGGTGCGGAGCTACCGATGTATTCGACGGAAAAGAACGGAAAATGAAATTAAACATCCGTGAGGCAACCATCAATGACCAAGAACCTCATGCAATTGCACTCGTTATGGATCATAGCGGCTCAATGGGTGAAGATCGTGCCCTTGCGATTCAAAATGCTGCTGAAACCGTTATTAATACCAAAAAAACCGAAGACGGCATTGCTCTCATAAAGTATGATGGACTTGTCGGTGTAGAAGTTCCGCTCACACGCGACGCAAGTGATTTACGCTCGCGTCTTCAAAAAATAGGTTTACAAGGTTATGGCGGATATACGGCAATTCTTGACGGTATTATGAGCGGAATCAATCAAATAGCTCCTGCACAGGGATACAAAAGAAAAGCAGTAGTTGTATTTACCGACGGGCAGGATAATAGCTCGAAAGCTACAAAGGAAGCAGTTATTGCTCTTGCATTACAAAAAAATGTGATGATTTGTGCATTAGACTTTGGATATGGCGTTAACGGGAATTTTCTGTTGGAATTGGCTAAAGCAACGGGCGGTTCGTATAACCGGATTTACAACACAAATGAATTTGATGCTGCTTTCGAGGATATATATCGTAGATTAAGAAATTACTATGTGATTGAATTTAATCCGGTAGATTACGGATTTCATACAATTAATCTTAAATTCTGCCACCCAAAGGACAGTTCAAAAACCGAATTTACTTTTGACAATACACCGGATGTCGGCTCTATTGCTCTCTTGAATGTTTATTTCGACTCTGATAAATCTGACCTGAAGTCTGAGTCGAAGTCTGCAATTGATAATATTTCATCACTAATGAAGATTTTTCCGGCAATGGAAATTGAAGTTCGAGGGCATACTGACTCGACCAATAAAACCAAAGATAAAGACCATAACTTAAAACTCTCTCAAAAGCGGGCGGACGCCGTAAAAAATGAACTTGTCAAACGTGGCTATCCCGCAGAACGGATTAAATCTGTCGGGTATGGTGATACCCGCCCTCTTGCTGAAAACAAAAATGAGGAAGGACGTGCTCAGAATCGCAGGACAGAGTTTATTATTACGAAGAAATAGAGTATTCCCTATGTATTTCTATAAGGAGATACTTTCAATGGAAGTATCTCCTTTTTCATTATAATCTAAGATACTCATATTTTACTTCAGTTTTTCTCGATGCAAATTTAAACATCTTATTTACCAATTACTTTAAGGACCCTAATGAAAAGAGCTACACTCTTGTTATTGTTTATTTTAACACAAACATCGCTAGCCCAATGGGAGCCATGCGGAAAGTTGTCGGGTGATCTTATTACCGGTATTATTGTGAATGGCAGTTCGATTTATGCCGGAACTTATGGGAACGGTGTGTTTCTTTCGTCAAATAATGGTGCAAGTTGGATAGCTAAAAACAACGGTTTAACTGATTTAAACGTAGAAACAATCCATAGTAATGGTAATTCTATTTTTGCAGGGACAGACTCAGGGATATTTTTATCAACAAACAACGGCAACAGCTGGACTGCAAAAAATACAGGGTTGAAAACTCTGACAGTGCAAGCAATAGGTACTAGCGGAACTACAGTTTTTGCAGGAACTCTTGGGGGCGGAATATTTGTTTCAACAGATAATGGTAATAACTGGACTGCAAAAAACTCAGGTCTAACAGTGCTGAATATACAAGCAATATGTGTGAACGGCACGACTGTTTTTGCCGGGTCAGATAATTTGAGCACTGCCGGAGGAGTGTCTGTATCGACAAATAACGGTAATAGCTGGAATTCCATGAACTCAGGTTTGACAGATCTCCATGTGCAAACAATTGCTGCCACAGGTTCCACAATCTACGCAGGTACAAACAGCGGTGTATTCATTTCAACAAACAGCGGAATGAACTGGACATCTACGACATTACCCAAGCTATATGTTAATGCAATCGTCGTAAGCGGTGCTACGGTTTTTGCAGGAACAACCAAAGGAGTATATGTCTCTACTAACAACGGAAACAGTTGGTATGTTAATAATGGCGGCTTGACTGAACTATTTGTGTTAGAAATTGCTGTGAAGGGCAATACTGTTTTCGCCGGAATGCTAACAGGTGAAGTTTTTCAAGCAGATTTATCGGAACTTGCAACAGGAGTTGAAGAAACTGCCGAATTAACAGGCCAAATTCAAGTTTTTCCTCTGCCTGCAACAGATTACCTTACAGTTATGAAAACCAACTACTCTTTGAATCAAACAGCTTATACGAGTGTTTTTATTCTTAACATACTTGGTGAAGTTGTCAAAACAATTCCGGTAAATAATTCACCAAGTTTCCAGATTGACATTTCAGATTTATCAGCCGGAGTATATTACCTTATCATTGGCAGTGAACTAAAGATGTTTGTGAAGCAATCATGTTGATGACAATCTTGTTTGAATCTAAAATATCTTATCATTATTAGCATCCATACTATAAGTTACTAACTTCATAATTAAACATCAATCGAGTTAATGAAAAAGGCGGGATTAATCCCGCCTTTTTCATTAGCATTTAGCTCTACCAACATTTAGGTAGTCAACCGGTCGTATGCTTCCTGGTATTTTTGCTTCACCTTCACAACGATTTCATCAGGGAGTGGAGGTGGAGGCGGCTGCTTATTCCAGTCTAATGTTTCGAGATAGTCTCTTAATACCTGTTTATCAAAATTCATTTGCGTTTTGCCCGGCTGATATTCTTCTGCCAGCCAATAACGAGATGAATCAGGAGTAAGTGCCTCGTCTATCAAGATTAATTCACCGTTCGGCAATGTACCAAATTCAAATTTTGTATCGGCAAGAATAATATTTCGAGCAGCAGCATATTCAGATGCAAATTGATAGAGTTTCAATGAAATCTCACGAGCTTGTTCAGCAAGCCCCGCTCCACATATCTTCTCAGCTTCCTCGAATGAAATATTCTCATCGTGTCCCGTTTCTGCTTTGGTTGCCGGAGTAAAAATCGGTTCAGGAAGTTTGGAAGATTCCATCAAACCATCAGGCAAGGCAATTCCACATACTGTCCTTGATACAGAATACTCTTTCCACCCCGAACCTGCCAAATATCCTCTAACTACACACTCAATTGGCAATGGCGTAGTTTTACGGACGAGCATCGAACGACCGACAAGCTGGTCAGAATACGGCAAACATTCAGCCGGGTAATCAACAACATGAGACGAGATAAGGTGATTCCGCACAATAGATCGCGTAACACTAAACCAAAACAACGAAACACTTGTAAGAATTTCACCTTTCCCTGCAATCGGAGTGTCCATCACCACATCAAAAGCTGAAATTCTATCGGAAGCAACCATCAAGAGTGCATCACCAAGATCATATACATCGCGTACCTTACCCCGACGAAAGAGAGTAAGTGTTGGGAAATCGGACATAAAAAGAGCATCAGAAGCCATAAGTGCAAATTATAAGTAGATATATTGTTAAAAATGTAAGGATACTGTTAAAATACAAAACAAAATTATAAGAAGTAAAAATTCTGTTTCCACAGGTTCGCCGAAACAGCTAAGTTTGCGAGTATAAAACTAAACAAAACACAATGTTTTACTTTTGAACAAACAAAAAATGGCAAAAACTATTCAAACAAAATCTGCAAAAGCTGCAGCTGCTGCAAAAGCACCACTATGGAACTTCCCTCTGGTTAAACGCAATTACCTTCTTTTCGCACTGGGATTGGGCGTTATCGTTATCGGCTTTTTATTGATGTCAACTGCCATTACCGACGACCCCGTAAAATATCAAACAGCTTGGAATAACCCTCTTGCAGTATCTGTTGCACCTGTAATTTTAGTTATAGGGTACTGTATAATAATTCCACTCGCACTTATGAAACGTGATCCTGAAGAACAACAACAAAACTAACAATAAAGGGCGGTCTCATGGCACAGAACAGCGATATTCTGAAAGATGATACCGCCCAATTTTTGCTCGAACAGCAGACCTCGAATATCAAACCTGAGGATGAAGACCAAATTCTCCAAGAAATTCCCCGTAAGAGCAGCGCACTAGCTTCTAAAACATCACGATTATCCATTCGCCGACTTCTCAATGAGATACAATTACTCTCTGAGATGGTTCGCAATCGCAAATTTTCGTTACACTGGAAATCAAAAGCAATTATTTTGGCAGGGTTTGCCTATTTTATACTGCCTACCGATACAATCCCTGACTTTATTCCCTTCGTCGGCTATATAGACGACGGTGCAGTTATCGCAGCCGTGCTGCGGGCACTTGCAAGTGAATTGGAACGCTATGCAAATTTCAGACAAGAATTAGATTTGTAATTTTGCCCTTTTTTGCTTGTAATTTTATCGCCGACCTTTGCTTCGTGAGCTGCCCGCGCGACCACCACCGGCTCTTCCGCCGCCGCTACCAAATTTCTTAAACGGTCTTTTCCCTTTGAATCCACCACCGCCGCCAAATCCTTCATTACGCGGAGCACCATCTTCCCGACGCTCTTCTCCTGCCGAATTTCTATCGTCGAATTTTCTAAATGGCGGGCGGTCACCACTTGGCTTCCGGTCGTCAAATTTTCTAAACGGGGGACGGTCACTGCCACCCGAATTCCTGTCTTCAAACTTCTTGAATGGTGGACGATCACCACTTGGCTTCCTGTCGTCGAATTTTCTAAACGATGGACGATCGCCACCATCTGAATTTCTGTCGTCAAATTTTTTATACGGAGGGCGGTCACCACTTGGCTTCCTATCGTCAAATTTTCTAAATGACGGGCGATCGCCACCTCCTGAATTTCTGTCATCAAACTTCTTGAATGGTGGGCGGTCGCCGCTTGATTTTCTATCATCAAACTTCTTGAACGGCGGACGGTCGCCACCGCCGGAACTTCTGTCATCAAACTTCTTGAATGGAGGACGATCACCGCTTGGTTTTCTATCGTCAAACTTCTTGAACGGCGGGCGATCGCCTCCACTACCTGAATTTCTGTCCTCGAATTTCCTTGCAAAACGCTCATCTCTGCTGTCACGACGTTCAAACCCACCACCCGAAGGACGTTCATCTCTGCTGTCACGACGTTCAAACCCACCACCCGAAGGACGCGGTTTTTGGAAGTCTTTCTTGGTTCGGTCAAATTTAGGTTTACGGTCAGCATCGGACTCTGATTTGAATCCCTTAGGACGTTCATTTCCTTCAAAAAACTCTTTTGCCAAACTCTCTACAGGAACTGTTGCTTCTTCAATGGCATTCGGATTTCCGGCAAAACAAAGTACAAACTCACCTTTGAATTTTTCTTCCGTAAATTTTGCGACAAGTTCCGTGAACGTTCCGTAATGATGCGTTTCAAACGGCAGAGTCAGGTTGCAACCAAGATAAGCAGTGCGTTTTGGCATTACCAGTGCCGCGGCTTCCAAAAGTGGCAACAATCTATATGGTGTTTCGAGCAGAATAACTGTTCGTCGTTCGCGGGAAAGCACTGTTAATTCAGCGACACGCTCATCAGGTTTACGGCTCACGAATCCGGCAAATACAAATTGATTGCTCGGCAACCCACTCCGTACAAGTGCCGTTAAAATGCTTGATGCCCCCGGCACCACATCCACCGAAATTCCGTGCTTTATTGCTAATTTTACTAATGCGAGACCCGGATCTGCAAGTAATGGTGTTCCTGCATCCGAAATGAGGGCAAGATTTTTTCCTACGCGAAGCTGCTCCAAAAGTACTGCAGCAGTGCTTTCCTCATTATGTTCGTTGAGTTCTTCAATTGGCTGTGAGATTTTATGCTGACGCAGAAGTTTTGCTCCGACTTTACCTTCTTCACACACTACAATGTCAGCAGTTTTAAGCACCTTCAACGCTCGAAGCGTAATATCATCATCATTCCCGATGGGAGTAGAAACCACGAATAGTGTTCCCGTTGTATTCATTCTGTCTTTCAATAAATGGAAAATTTGTATATCTTTTTAGCGAGTATCTATCATTACCTTTGCTGCGGAATAACCGGGGGCAATCAGGCGATAGATTGAAAATTTAGGCAGCGATGTATTTTTTTGAGAAAATATGAGAGTTCCTTCACCGCGGTTCCATGAAATATCACCCGTAGCGTCAAACAGTTCACTGCCGTCAATTGAATAGAATTTCAACACTGTAGCTTTAGCAAGATTCTCCGGTACTTGAAATGTAATCCTTGTTGTTTCACCGATAGGATTGGGAAAATTTTGATCCAATCTAAATTCCCGTATAGTAGTTTTATCCTCAGAAACCGCAGTTGAATTACTTGTTTGCAATAAAACATTTACTGACGGAACCCCTGAAGCAAATCGAATGCGGGCAGTTGCACTACCGTTAGCTTTACTGGAGTTCACAATTATGCGTGACCTCGAATCGGGTTGGATAATCGTATCAAATTGCGCAATGGTAAAAACATCCCCTGTTGCATTTTTTAATTCGACTGCCTGTACAACGGCTGCTTCATTACCGGTATTGTGAATGTAGAAAGCAATGCTGCCGGCTGTTCCAAAGGTGACAATAGAATCACTGTAAATCGGCTGCGGATATTTCGGGAAATCCGGCTGATTACCAATGTTATATATACGCTCCGTGAATTCAGGATGATCTATATATGGATTACGACGAAGTTGCAGCTTGGCAATCCCTTCATTCCTGTTGCGCTCAGCCGCATCAACCGTATCAATATCACTCCAGGAGCGCAAGGTGGATTCCATTGAGGTCAGAAATCCTTGAGTATCGTTTGCACCCTTACGATTACCGTAACGGGTAGCATAATAGAACATACTGCGTGCAATATTTCCTTTGTGCGTGTCTCTCGGCTCGAATATTATATCACTGCTGCCGTCGGCTTGTCCGAGCTTAGAGCCACCATCCTGCCAGGTAATATTCCGCGTTACATTGCCAAAGGCATAATTTCCGCGCTTACTGTTTGCTGTTTCCCACGATGGGTATAGATGATAAATATCTGTTCTAGCCGGCTCTACATCCGAGCCCTTACTTTGGGGCCATGTATGTTCGCAGTTAAATTCATTTGGATCAGGGATTCCTGACGTTTTAATTTTGCGTCCTGTATAGACGCACTCCACTTCGCCGTTTCGGTTGTCCAATTGACTAAAAAAGGCATTCCGTGCATTTGAATAGGAAAGAACAGCTTGATTTTGAAGGTACTCTTTTAGTGATTGAAACAGTGTTCCGCCACTTAGATTTTCGGTAAATTTGTAAACTGTATCAGGATAATAGCACGACCCTTGCAACGTAATCGGTAATGAATACATTGCCCCAGAACTCTGACATTCTACATGAACAAAAGCAGATGCAGCAAACGTTATGTTGTGATTTGATACAAATTGAACTTCGAGAGCAATACTATCGTTTGGCTGCAAAAGTGTTTGTTGCATCGGTAGCGCAACCGTGAATGCTTTTGAACTCCCAATTATCAAAACAGAATGAATCTTGACAGGTGTAGAAGCGGATGGAATTTTAAGCCATAAGGTTTTCGTAGCTGCCATCCGTGCTTGGATACTACCGAAATCTACAGTACTTTCAACCAATTGAATAGGACAGTCTTGCGAATGCACTGTACCATACAAAGAAAGCAATACCACCATTACCATAGTATAGTAACGTGCCATAGAAAACGCTCCGAAAGAAAAAGGGGGATTATTATCTTACAAAAATACGGAAGATTTAACGAGTGTAGCGAGAATGACAGAAAAATAAGGATTTACTAACAAGTTGTGATAGTGAAAAGATGTCCACCCTCATGTCCTTTATTGAGCTTCTTCCTCTATATCAGAAGTATATTTTGGTGTTGGATTTACTACAAAGTACATTTTAAGCATCTTATTGTCCTTAACTGCAACATCTTGGTAATATTCACAGGTGAACGAATCCTTTATAAATTCGTAGGTTAAATCCGTTACATAGATTTTCCCTGTTTCAGTACTTTTCTCTACCCGGGCAGCAATATTCACAATAGCCCCCCAAATATCATAGGTAATTTTCTTTACACCTACGATTCTGGCAATTGCATCGCCGCAATTAATACAGATACTCACTTCAAAGGTTTTTTCGCCTAGATTTTCCTTTCTTAATTTCATGAAGTCCCTAATTTCAATTGCAGCATTCGCAATAGTCTCTGCTTTCTCCTTATCTGAAATTGGCAATCCTGAATCGGTAGTGTATATATTTCCTAATTTCTCGATTTTCTCAATACCATACGTAGCCATTATTTCATCAAATCTTTTAAAGCATTCGTTCATTTCATCAACCATTTCTTTCGGAGGCAATTCCTTATTATTTGCAGTAAATAAATCAGAGTCAATAAGTATTACCGTTACATCATCAAACCTTATTTCATCCATGCTCCCATCTGTTTTTTGCGCTTCACTTGCTTTTGTGGGAGAATTTTTGTGTGATCTGTCATCCTGTTGTTTTTGTTCATTCACAGTGACGACTGTTCTCTTCACAACCTTTTTTCGTTTGTTGAGTAATGATATAATACCAATTGCTGTTATTAAAGCACCGACGATATACAGTATATATCCGTAATCTTGTTTTTCGGAACGTCTTCCTTCCGAAGAAGTCCTTATATTTCCTTGTGATAATCCTCTCTTGGGTCCAGGGCTATACTGCCTCCCCGTACTCGTTGATTTCCCCTGGCTTTCTGCATCACTTTCAAACTTCAAAGCCCTGGTTATCAATTCTTCATTATCTGATATTTTAAGTTTAGTATGAATGTCCGAAAGCCCTTTACGTCCCTCACTTACCAACTCTCTCGAACCGCCGTCCAAAGCACTGGATAGTCCTTTTCTGAAATGAGGCATTGCTGATTGGAAATTACCTCTGTCTTTATTAAATCTCCCTAAGCTAAGATTTGCATCGGCAATACAATTATCGTCCCCGCTACCCTCACTATACTTGACTGCTTGGTTTAAACTTTGGAATGCTTCAGAATATTTACCACCGGCACTATATGTGTTCCCAAGATTTTTATAACCTTTACTTATCTCACATTTATCTCCAACTTTTTTGGTCAACGTAAGTGCTTCGATATAATGCTTTATTGCCTCAGGGTATTGTTGCTGGTTTGCATATGTCATTGCTATCTTGCTAAGATTATTCGACAAGGCGCGTATATCCTTCATGCTCTCGTATAATTTTTTTGCCTTAACGTAATACTCACGTGCGGATTGATTGTCCCCCATCCGACTATAAACATCTCCTATGTTTTGATATACATTTGCAAGTTGCCTCTTATTTTTACTATCTTCGATTGATTTCAATGCTGAAAAGAAATTCTTCAGTGCTTCGGGGTAATTGGGAATCAAGGTATATATCAGGGCAATATCGGTGAGTGACTTCGCTACACCTTCCTTATCGCTTATCTCTCCCCGCAACTTCAAAGCAATCTTACATTTTTCCAATCCAGACTGGACATTCCCTTCGTAATACGCATCAATAAATCCTGTACTTGCCAAGCCGTTTGCAATTCCTTTTTTATATCCGATTTGCCGGGATAAAGACAAACACTGCTTTGCATAATACATCGCAGTACCGGAATTGTTTTTCAAAAATATATCATGCAATTCGTACCAAATATTTGCTTTGGTGCTGTCAATTAAGTCCGGCGCGTTCTTTCCTGATTTTTCTTTGAATACTTCAAATTTTTTCAGTTTTATCTGAAGAAGCTCTATTTTCTTTTGCTCTTGGGCAATACTTTTTGCTGTTGCTTCAGAATTTCCATCAGCAGCAACGAGAACATTACAATTTATAGTTAAAATAGTAACAACTAACGGTAAAATACTTTTAATCATGACAATATAGTTTCATTACGAGCTTTCTCTACAAAATACATTTTCAATTTCCCTTTGTTCTTGGCATCAATTTCACCTCGATATTCGCAAATAAATTTATCCTTTACAAGTTCATACGTCATTTCGGAAATATTGATTTTTCCTGCTTCGCTGTTTTGCTCCATTCGGGCTGCAGTATTTACCGTGTCGCCCCAAATATCATACGCAAATTTCTTCACTCCTACGATTCCGGCAACAACACTTCCGCTGTTGATTCCGATACGAATTTCGAATGTTCTTTCACCCAAATTATGTCGTCTGCTTTTTATAAAATCACGAATTGCGATTGCTGCATTCACTACATTGACAGCGTGGTTCCTATCGGACAGAGGCAACCCGCATACAGCCAAGTATGCATCACCGATTGTCTTGATTTTCTCTATGCCGTATTGTTCGATGATTTCATCAAACTTCTTGAAGCAAGTATGAAGTTCACCTACTAATTCTTGAGGCGAGAGATCCTCGGTTACGGTAGTGAACGATTTGAAATCGGTAAACAGTACTGTTACATTTTCAAAATGCTTTGCATCAGCCGTACCTTTGGCTTTGAGCTCTTCGGCAACTTCGACCGGAAGGATATTGAGTAATAATTCATCACTTTGGCTTTTACCCTTTTTAATCTTGTTTCGCTGTATCAAAAACACACCGGCAAAAAGCAGGACTACAGCCAAGCCGCCAAACAAGCTATTCCGATATAGCTTCTGCTGCTTGACTTCCGCTTCTTTTTTCAGTAATTCAGCATTATGTTTTTCCACATCAATTTTATGCTGAACACCGGAAAGAAAAATTGTATTTCTGTGTTTTTCTAATGAGTCTTTTGCACTGTTTGTAGAATCTGAATATGAATAAGCCGAATCTAAGAAACCGTTAGCAGCATACGCCTTTGCAACATTCGGATATATTCTGGTTGTAATTTCATAGCGCAAGTACATATTCTTCTGCTTAATGATATCCAGTGCTTCACGCTGTAGTTCTAAATCTTTCTTATACTCTTTTTTCAAGAGCAATAGTGCCCCAAGTTCGCTCAGTGCAACACTGAGGTCACCCATCGCTTGAAATTTTCGACTACTGGCGATATTCTTTTCAATAAGCGGTATGGCTTCATCATATTTACGTTGTTTTGTTTTAATAAATCCAAGGTTGCCGTTAATTATTCCTATCCATAGGTTATCATTATTTTTGACGGCATACCCTAATGTTTTATTAAAATAATACAATGATGAATCATATTCTTCAAGATTACGGTAACAGAGAGCAAGAGTATTTAATTTTGAAATTCCATTGTCTAATTTTTCAAACGGTATTTTTTGCAAAACTTCCATGAAATATTTTTTAGCAGTTTTAAAGTCTCTGTAATGATAATATCTTCCCCCTATCTGATATATATATTCTGCCTTATGAGGAAATTCATCAATAGAGAACCCTGAGTAACTTTCAAACGCATGAATATAATTTTCCAATGAAGCAGCAAAATTTTTAGTTTCCCAGTAATATTCTGCAATAAGCTGCAATCCTTCTGCTTTAAAGTATCTACGTTTGTTTTCCTCAGCATCATTAATGAATTTTAATATTTTTTGCTCAAGACCTGCATCAGTTTTTCTGTTTTCAATATCAAACTTATAACGATACAATTTGACAATAGATTGGAGTTGATAATCTCCTTTGTTTCCAGCCCAGTTCTCAAGCTCTTGATACCCGGAAACGGATGAAGAGTAATCTTTCTCATAAAGTGTATTACGAATTGAATCTAATACACGGCACTGCTCTCCGAAATTCTTATTAAGAATATGTGACGGATACTCCATCGCCATAAGATCAACGCTATTAAAAAAAAATACGATGGAAATAATAACTTTAAATTTCATGGTATTTTTTTCAGATAATTGTTGTTAAGTGTGTCGGTTTCATAAAAATTCATACAACAGTTTCACTGCTCCATCCAAATAGACTTCCATGTGATATGATAACTGTCACAATACAGAATAAGTTTTTCATTTTATGTGCAAATATATTTCACTTCCATACATTTTTCGAGCTACTCTACGGAACAAGTAATGTAAACGGATACACCGGAATATTCCGTACTATCCAAAAAACCACTGTAAATCCAGCCAGCAGTTTAATCCATATCGGCGGAAAAATGATAGCAGGTAATTCTTTACCTAGAAGATGTAATGTAAGATATGCGATAAAACGATGAAGAATATAAGGAACTGTGATAATCATCAATATATTTGCGTGAAGCGCACCAAGTATATCTCCGTGCAAAAGACGGTGAAGTCCGCGTGTAGTTCCGCATCCCGGACAATACAAACCAGTTGCCCAAAAGAACGGGCATCTGGGGACAAAGTGCATGGTTTTGGAATTATACAAAAATAAAAAAGCGGCAAAAACAATCACGCCACAAAGAAGTAGCCATGCTTTTTGCCGCTCTGTAAGTCGGGCTAGGATTTTCATATTCTACTATTGGGATTGTCCTGCCAAAATACTAAGGATAGCAAAACCATAAATTGCAATTACAATCCCGATAACTACCATATATGCCAATCCGGCACCAAAACTAATCCAGCACCAAAGTTTCGCTTTCTTTGAGGATTCCATTGCTCCGCCATAATCACCTATGGCAAGTTTTGTATTCACTTGTGAAGAAAAAATAATAGCCGCAATTCCTGTCGGCAAACAGCAAAATATGGTTACCAAAATTGACTGAACCAGATAGTTTGGAGCATTTTGTTCGGAAGTGTCCATAAACACATAGAATAAATTTGAAAACTGAATTTAGAACTGCTATTTATGGATTTTTTTTGATCTAGTCAAACAAAAAAACCACCAACGTGCAAACAATTACGTTTTCAAGATTAATTTTAGGTTTTATGCTTCGTGGACTTGCAAAAATCTCGTAAATTGCAGGGCAAGAATAGTAGGAATCAAATGCCGATTTCTAAATCTGCACAAATCGTATTATGGGTGACAAGATTTAACTCTTCTGATTTTCCAAATACTTAATCAAACTAGAATTCCCCTGCTTTACTTTGTCGTAAGTATATTAAAATAAACAAAATAGAACTTTATGCGAATATTAGTAACAAACGATGACGGCATAGACTCGCCGGGGATTTACGCGCTTGTCCATGCCCTTCGGAAAATTGGCGAAGTGATAGTAGTTGCACCTGACCGCCAACAAAGTGCCGTAGGGCACGCCCTTACCGTAAGCAGTCCTCTTCGCGTAACTCCATTCCACCGTGACGGTGCGATGTTTGGCTATGCAATTGACGGTACACCTACTGACTGCGTAAAAATGGCAATTTCGACCTTACTGCCAGTGAAACCGGATATTATAGTTTCCGGTATTAATCATGGCGCAAATACTTCTATCAATGTTCTCTATTCCGGTACTGTTTCGGCAGCTACTGAGGGAATGATGATGGGAGTTCGTTCAATGGCTGTCTCACTTACATCATTCGACCATTCAGCCGATATGAGTGTAGCGGCTGATTATGCCTGCGCAATCGCAGTACAACTTCCTACCCTTGAATTGCCTGATGATACGATTCTTAATGTGAATGTACCCTCTATTCCGCATAACGAAATAAAAGGGATTAAAATTACTCGGCAAAGCAAATCTATGTGGAACGACCTGTATGAACGGAGAACCGACCCGATGGGTCACGATTATTTTTGGATTAAAGGGCAATACATCACTCTCGATGATCTTGTGGACGCAGATGATATGGTTCTGAAAGACGGATATGTTTCCGTTACTCCGATTCATTATGATTTGACTAATCGTGCAGTAATGAAACGTATCGTTTCCCTCGAAGAAATTACACTTTGAAAAATTATGAATTAAGAAAAATACTATGCTGAAAATTGACATTCATGCACATATTTTACCTGAACGATGGGATCGGCTAAAAGAAAAATATGGCTACGGCGGATTTATCGAATTGGATCACTATACCACAGGACGTGCCAAAATGATGCGCGATGACGGCGTGTTCTTCAGGGAGATTGAAGAGAACTGCTGGAATCCTCTTCTCATCCTCGATGATATGAACAAAAACGGGGTTGATGTAATGACACTTTGCACAGTTCCCGTTTTATTTAATTATTGGGCAGAGCCGGAACATGGGATGGATTGGGCGCAATTTCTGAATAATCATCTTGCAGATGTACAGCGCTCATTTCCGAAACGGTTTGTTGCTCTTGGCACTGTACCGATGCAGAACATTGATCTTGCAATCGTAGAAATGACAAGATGTGTCCGAGAACTTGAGATGCCGGGTTTGGAAATCGGTTCGAATATTCTTGGTAAAAATTTAGATGACCCGTCATTTTTCCCGTTTTATGAAGCAGCCGAAGAATTGGGAGCGTGTTTGCTGATTCATCCCTGGGAAATGGCAGGAGCAGACCGAATGAAGAGATATTTTATGGAATGGCTGGTGGGTATGCCCGCTGAAACCACTCTCGCGCTTTGCTCAATGATATTTGGAGGAATATTTGACCGTTTCCCGAGTTTAAAAGTACTGTTTTCCCATGCCTCAGGTGCTTTTCCGTTCACACTCGGCAGAATAGCACACGGATATAATGTACGCCCGGATTTGTGTAATGTAAACAACATTGCGAATCCCCGTGATTATATCGGTAAATTTTGGGTGGATGGAATTACTCACGATAACGATGCTTTCAGGTATTTACATAATCTTATCGGACCTGAGAAAATATGCTATGGAACGGATTACCCATTTCCTCTCGGAGATTTGGAACACGGAAAATTTTTGAATGAGATGACGGACATCTCATCCGACGATAAAAAAAGGATTTTAAGTACCTCTGCGCTAGAATTTCTTGGGCTAAAAGCCGAGCAATTTATCAGATAATTACAGCAAATTGTAAATTGTGCTTTGGCAAAACAGAAAATCCTTGTATTTTTGCGCCGCTTCACTCTGCACGGAGGGCTCGCATAATGGTATTGCAGCAGTCTTGAAAACTGCCGACCGCAAGGTCATAAGAGTTCGAATCCCTTGCCCTCCGCTTCGGTTCAGTGTGTAACATTTCTATGGTCTTTGCGTTGATACCCAAATACACACTATTTTCTTTTTTTTGGAGATTATTCAATGAATAAATTTTCTAAGTTGGCTATGCTTTGTTGCATGGCAGCCACAATGTTCCTCGCTTCATGCGGCGAAAGTTCAACCCCTTCAACCGATAAAAATTATTACCCCCTCACCGCAGGCAATACATGGACGTATGACGGTGTAGAGACAGAAGATAAAGCAGGAACTACTACCGATATTGACACCTCGAGATATACAACAACTACTAGAGTAGATGCTTCCTTGACTTATCAAGGCAAAAGTGCGTACCGTCTGATTGATTCGACTCACAATACCGGAGAAAAAGATACTACCTATATGTCGAAGTCCGGTTCGCAGGTATATACGTATATAGAATTAATTCCCAGTGAAGCATTGACTAGTTTTGGTGTATCATTAGACTTGGGTTCTCGTTGGGTACTCATAGCCGATGATAATCAAGCAACATGGACAATTGCTGATACTACAATTAAGGGGGTTGAAGTGCCAAATCCACTATCACCCGGTTCAACAATGTCAGCAGATATTAAATTGTCAGTCACAGGTACAAAAGGTGGAACTTCAACAATGACAGTTGCAAGCAAATCAGTCGTAACACAGGAATTTAGTACAAAATTCTCAGTAACTGTAGTAGCATTCCAAGGTTTGTTAAGCATACCGATTACAATAACAAACAGCACCTATGTTTCTGAAAATATCGGTATTGTAAAAAGTGAAATAAAACCAATTACTATCACCATACCGGGTGCTCCGACTAGTTTTCCTATAAACGGCAGCCGCGAAACACTCAAAACATATACGGTTATAAACTAAAAAAACAGTCCTAAACGTAAATGAAAAGGCGATTCTTACAAAGAATCGCCTTTCTTATTTCCAGTCTAAATTGACAGTTTACTTCACAATCAACATCTGCTTCATTTCTTGGAATACTCCCGACTGCAACCTGCAATAATAGTTTCCGCTTGGCAGTGATGTTGCATCAAATCCAACCTCATGCTCACCTGCCGGCAATGAACGGTCAATCAAAGTAGCAATATCACGCCCGGTATTATCATATACTTTTATTTGCAAATGTGACCCGCCTGAACGGAAACGAATAGTCGTTGAACCTCCAAAAGGATTGGGAGAGTTGCCCAAAAGTGCTACACCAGTCGGATTACCTTGCTCATCTACACCCGTTGTGCCTTTGATGACCGGAAGCATTTGGAAATCTTTAAATAAAGCCGATTTGAGCGCCGTAGGTGTTGCGCAGAACCAATCTTTAAGAATAGATGCATATACCGAACGGAAATCATATTGCATCGGAACATTATCCTCCGACGTTGGATTTGAAGGGATAATCGGATTTGAACCAAGAATGCCCGGCTGTACATTTGTACCGAACACAAACATCGGGGCTGCAGCACCGTGATCCGTACCACCGGAAGCATTAGACATAATGCGTCGCCCGAATTCAGAGAATGTCATTCCGATTACTCTGTCTTGGATGCCTAATAATTTCAAATCATCTTGAAATGCGGAAATCCCTACTGAAAGCTGGCTGAGAAGTGTTCCGTGAGAGGTTATACCGACGCTTGTATCGCCGCTAACCTGTTTTGCATGAGTATCGAAACCGCCTAAATTTACGAGATATATCCTGGTTTTTAGTCCGCCTGCGATAAGTTGCGCTACTATTTTGAGTTGGTCTGCAAGTAGATTTGTTCTGGCTGCAGGATACAATGTTGATTTATTTTTTGCTTTTCCTGCTGCCGCTTTCACTGGTGCAGCAAATTTCTCGATTTGCTGACCTACTTTGCGGATAAATGCTAGTTCTTGCCCTGCCCTCTCACCGGTAGAAGAACTCGTTTTGTTATTAACGATATTATAGAATGTATTGGGGTCGGTAAATGCCATTCCCATATTAGCCGTAGGACCTTCCAGTCCTGTCGAGACTATCGAGCCGACTTGAATTGCAAGCGGGTCAGGCATCGTTGCATTTGGGTAATTTGCCGGATAGTTTGGGAATTCGTTATCCAGATACCGCCCTATCCATCCTGTTGAAATAACTTCGTCATACTCGGAAGCAGTCAGCCAGATATCCGATGAACGGAAGTGCGAAAAGTTAGGGGTAGGATACCCAACGCTTTGGATGACTCTCAGCATTCCGTTGTTGTAGAGTGACTGCAAGCCGGTCATTTGAGGATGAAGCCCGGTTGCTGCGTTTAATTTCAGCGCTGCATTTGTTCCTGTTTCGGCTATCGCAATATTCGATCGAGCATTCTTATAAGCGGAATATTGGTCAAGCGGTATAACGGTATTCAAACCGTCATTTCCGCCTGTAAGCTGAATAATGACAAATACATGGTCAGAGCACGGGTCTCCGGCAAGAATTTCGTCCAAGAACGGGGAACGCCCCATCGCTTTGAGTGTAAACCCGTTCATCATAAATGGCAGTACGGCTGCCGGGGCTGCTGCTTTAATAAAGTTTCTACGTTTCATAATAGTATTCTTTCTTTGTTGAGTTTGAATTTTCAATAAATAATGGAATGGATGTTATGCAAGTTGGTATTCTGCCATTGCAAGCATATATTTTAACAAAACTCTAAGTTTATCTGCTACCGCAGCAGACTTTGCTTCGTTGGACGGGTCTTTTTGATAGTCATTCCATTCTACTGTCCATTCAAAATCAGGCAATCCCGGAATAAGCACATTTTTAAGTTCTGTAATTTGCTCGTCAGCAAGCTGCATCGGGTACATGATTTGTGCAAATTCCTTTACAATTGTTAGTGGGTTCGACGGATCTGAAATAAGTTTTACAGCTTCGAGAGGGTCAACGCGCGGAGCACTTCCATAATCCATTTCATCAAGTTGAAATTTATCAAAGCTATAATCATTAGTGAACTTTACCCGTTTTTGAAGTGTGTCGGCATTTATCCAAATCTCATGAAACACCGGTTCCTGCCAGTATGCCGGAAGACCTGCAACATTAGGTAAGTTCATAATATCCAATTGCATTGTCCCCATTACCCTGCGCAGAGTGCGATATGCCCAATTTGTTTGTGGGAGTGCTGTCGGGAAAAGGAGCGGGTGCGGGAATAGCCGGATAGTTCCAAGAACAAGGTCTGCCGGTGATTTAATCATACACCCAATTTTAGAGTTTTCATAAAAATGAGCACTTTTGAAAAGAGCATCCAACACTGGTTTTACTTCGTAATTGTTCGTTCTGAATATATCGGCAAGCGGCTGAATGATATTTTTTTCAACTTCACTGTCAATTACATAATCAACGAACCAACGGTAAATTTTACGGACTAAATACGTGGCTGTTTGCTGCTGGTCGAAAATCATTGTGAGCAACTCGTCTAATTCACGGAGTGCCTCTTGTTTGCCTTTACCGCCTTTGATAACACGGTTGCCATACGTAGCAGAAAACGTTTTATCGGTTGAATCGTGGTTTGCATCGGTGAATTTATTGGTTAGCCCGCCTTGGTCATCCGACCATCCGGTCAAGATTTTTGCAGCAGTCTTTACATCTGCTTCGGTATAAAACGTGTAATTCCCCGGAGCGATTTCAGGTCCTTTCCCGATACTGAAAAGCTCTTGCAATTCACGGGCATAATTTTCATTAGGGCTGGATTTGGTATTGTACGAACCGCTCAGATACCTCAGCATTGCAGGGTCGAGAGTAATTTGTTTTACAAGGGTTTTGAAATTCCCAAATACATTTTGGCGAAGCAAATCGTTCTGCTTGTACATATACCGCGCATCTTTTACAGCATTAGCACCGCACGAAAAATGATTATGCCAGAAAAGCGTCATTTTTTCAGTGAGAGATACACCTTGTTCCAACATTAGTTTTATCCACCATGACTGGAGTTGTGTGAGCCGTGAATTCTCCTGATTGGCATCGTAACCGGCACTAGTCCACGGTTGCCCTTGGGCAACCCCTCCGGTATTTACATAGGCAATAGGTGCAGCCGCGGAGACAGGGGTAAGCAATGAATTCACTGCCTGACTCATGCTTCCTTTCAGAATAACCGAAACATCCTTAGGAATAGCACCGAACATTGCTCTTCGCAGCAGATGAGTTGCCTGTTTTACAGTCCATTCACCTGTGTACTGTTCTAAGCCGGCAGATTGTATGACGGGCGGAGGGGAAAAGGTTTTTTTGGAAGAACGAAGTAGAAAATCTCGTCTGTTCATAGATACTCCTTAGAAATACAAAGTAGGTACATCGAAATAAATTGCAAAGGAAACAGATATCTTCACCGTGAAATTCTGAAGAAATTACACTCAATAAAAAGACACTAATAATTAGAACGTTACAAATTTTTATGATAAAGTGTATTTTAGTAGTTGCAACCGGATTTTTTAGTGAGTATTATTAACTGATGTTACGCAACAATTAATGTATTGAGTTTCTTCCCTAGTCAAGT
>CAZGNO010000036.1:0-36535 GCA_964527785.1 uncultured Chitinophagaceae bacterium | reverse complement strand
TTTGAATGCAAATATACATCTTATTTTACTGTCCAGTTTTTGGGGGTAACTTCACACAATAATAGTGAAATTATCACATTTTTTTATTAAAATATAGATTTGTTACGTAGTAATGTATAGTACATCTGACATACTGCATACGTTATAGAGTACTGTTCGGGTAGTATAGTAGAATGGTTATATTTACCAATTGGCTAAAAACCGACAGGCGATTATTAACCAACGACGAATAATAACCACAAAATTCTCTATTCTTTTAGAACACAACCGCATAAACTCACGCCTCACCAACTTGGCACTCAAATTGTAAAAGAAGAACCAAAAGCGGCGAAAAAGTCAGAAAAGTGAACATAAAAACACACATTTCAGCAGGCACAAAATGATACTTACAGACCACCTTTTCAATAAGAAACTCCCATTGCTCAATAGAGCGTTGGACACGTATGCTCTCCGCCAGCAGACAATTGCCCGCAACATCGCTAATTCTACATCTCCTGTCTATCGTCCCGAAAAAGTTCGCTTTGAAGAAGAGTTCAACGAAGCGCAGCTTGTTCAGCGCGGTGCAAGTACCGACGACCATCATCTTCCTATCGGCGGTCGTACCGACGGTGAAATTGAAGGAAGTGTAGAAAATGCACCTGTTCCCCGCCCTGAAATTCTGTTTTCGGGCGAATCCCATGTTAATATAGATAAAGAGATGTCGAATCTCGCTCAAAATCAAATCAAATTTCGGTTCGCCTCGCGTATGACGGCACGGTATTTTCAAGGCATACAAACAGCCGTTAAAGGTAACTTGTAATTCTTACGGTAAAATAATCAAAGGGTGTACTTATGGAAAACATTTTTTCGACGTTCGCTATCAGCGGTCAGGGCTTGAGTGTTCAGCGTCAGCGCCTCAGTGCAGTCGCGAATAATATCGCCAACGTCAATACTACCAAAGGTGCTGACGGCAAGCCGTATCAACGTGAAGTGGTGATAGCCCGTGCAAATCCTCAATCGGCATTCGACCGTGCGCTGCAATCTCAGATTACCCTCGGTAATACCTCGGGTATGCACGCTCCGAATACTCAAATGAATTATAATGATCCCAATGCAACAGCAGTAACAGCTGTTACTGCCCACGATAATTCGGCAGCACGGAAAGTATATGACCCGGCTCATCCGGATGCGGACGGCGACGGTTACGTAAGTATGCCGAATGTAAATATCGTAACCGAAATGGTGGAAATGATAGGGGCGCAACGTGCATTCGAGGCAAACACGGGAGTTATTGCTTCTGTGAAGAATATAGCTAAAGACTCGTTAGACATATAATCCACTTAACGATAATTATTCACTCAGTGAGGCAGAATGATACCAGCAATACAAGCGTATTCAAAGGCGGCGGGTTTGCGCGAGACAATTCCGGCTAAACGGGATACCGCACTTGGAAATAAATTTGATGTTGAAATCAATAAAACTAAATCGTCCGAGCCGGCAAAAGCGACGCTTTCCCCGCAATCGGTGATTTCTGCGGCAGAGCGCGAGTTCTTTGTCGGGTTATTTCCTGAAAATGCTGCACAAATTAATCGTCATGTGGTTTTCAACCGCGCAGGTCAATTGGCAGTGGGCGGAGCGGCAAAAGGAAGTATTTTCGACGGTCGCGGATAAAAATAAATGTAAACGGATTACCAATTTCAGGACACGGATGTCCATCTTTTTTTCTTAGGAGAATGATATGATAGCCGGAGATTTACTCGTAGGACGCAGCTATGCTCCGCTGGAGCAACAGAGAATTCAATCAGGGGCATCGGAGCCGCCAAATGAAGCATCATTTGTCAATACTCTCAAAGAATTTATCGGCGATACAAATGTATTGCAAAAAGAATCATCCGCAATGACAGACAAACTCATAAAAGGTGAGCCGGTAGATTTACATGATGTAATGATTTCTGCTGAGAAAGCTAAAACAACATTCCAACTTCTTTTGGAACTTCGAAATAAGGCACTTGATATGTACCGTGAAGTGAGCAGGATACAAGTATAAGTATGTATAACGACCGAATAACAGTTTAAAATTATGGCAGAGCCGATAACCAAACAACTGACAGCATTCGCAAACAAACTGACAAGAACCCAGCAATTAACAATTGCAGGTGTTGTTGTAGCAGCAATTGCAGGGATAGTTCTGATGCTCAATACGGCATCACAGCCATCAATGAGTGTGCTGTTCAGTGAGCTTGACCAAAAAGATGCGTCGGTCATCATCGAAAAATTAAAAGAGAGAAAAATCCCGTATGAAATTCAATCGGGTGGAAGCACTCTGCTAGTCCCTGCGAATGTTCTTCATGAAACACGGCTGCAACTGGCCGGTGAGGGATTGCCTCAATCCAGTACGGTTGGCTATGAGATTTTTGATAAAACTAATCTCGGTATGTCGGATTTTGTTCAAAAACTTAATTACCGTCGCGCTTTAGAAGGTGAACTCTCGCGTACAATCGGTTCAATTGATGAAGTTCAAAAAGTGCGTGTCCATATTGTTGTCCCTGAAAAAGCACTATTTGATAAAGATCAGAACAAAGCGACCGCATCGGTAATTTTACAGTTAAAATCCGGCAGAAGTATTAGCCGACTAAATACAGAAGGTATACAAAATTTAGTGGCTAGCAGCATCGAAGGAATGGATGCCGGTTCGGTAACAGTAGTTGATCAAAAGGGGCAAATAATTTCAGACCCCCCAAAAGATAAAAATTCTATTGCGGGATTGTCGTCCACACAATACGAACTCCAACAAAAGGTTGACCAGTATCTTACTACAAAAGTACAATCACTTTTAGACGGTGTTTTAGGAGTAGGAAATGCAGTGGTGAGGGCAAATGCCGAACTTGATTTTACACAAATAGAAAAAACTGTAGAAGATTACGACCCTGATAAACAGGTAGTGCGGAGCGAGCAAAAAATTGATGAACAAAGCAGATCTGTGGACTCACTCAACGTCCCTGCCGTAAATTCTGCAAGCCAACGCGGAAATACGGTTACAAACTACGAAATCTCGAAAACTGTTGAGAAAATAGTCAATCGTGGCGGTGGAATCAAGCGACTCTCGGTAGCTACGCTTATCAACGGAAAAACAAAAATAACAGAAGGCGATAAACCTGCATTAGAATATAAGCCCCGTGCCGATGAAGAAATGCAAAAGATTACACAGGTCGTTAAAAACGCTGTCGGGTACGACCCGACAAGAAACGATCAGGTGTCGGTGGTGAATGTGCAGTTCGACCCATCGCAACAAGAAGAAGATTTGAAGCAGCAGCGCGGACTTAAATTACCGCTTACCCCCAATGAAATTGCCGAGAAAGTGTTAATTTTGGTTGCAATGTTACTTGCGGTATGGATGATACGCAAGCTGATATCTTCTCCACAGGTTCGACGTCGTATAGAGCAAGTGCTCGGACCTCCTCCAGTTATAGAGCCACTTTCTGCGCTTCAGGCGGCAATTGACAATCAATTGCTTCTAGAGGATGGCAGTGAACGGTTGCCGGAACTTTCAGCACCGCTTACCAGCCGTGAAATAATGATGCAACGTGCAAAAGCACGCCTCAGCCAAACTCAAGAGCTGACGGAAGAAATGATTATGAAAATTGAAATGCAAGCTCGTGTAATGGAACACATGGTTGAACGTCCTGAAGAAGCGGTTCGACTCATTAAGCTCATACTCAGACAAGATGAAGATGAACCACGTAAAAAATCAGCAGCTGCACAGGCAAAACAACTTTAACAGTCTCCCTGAAAACAATGGCAAGTGTAATGAAAAAAAAGGAACTCAAATACGCTCAAATGAGCGGACGGCAAAAGGTTGCCGTACTCTTAATGACGCTTGATATGGACGATGCAGCCAAAATTTTCCAAGGGCTTGAGCCGAAGGAAGTGGAACAAATCGCCATGGAAATCGGCAACTTTCAGAGTATTCCCAATGAAATTATCGAGCAAGTAACAGGTGAGTATTTCCAACTCATGGGAGCGCATGGATTTGTGATAGACGGTGGAATGGACTTTGCTCAAAACCTACTCCAGAAAACCTTCGGACTGGAGAAGGCGCGAGACATTACCGAAAAAATCAAGATGCTGACTGCAATTCGGGGATTTGATATTCTCAAAAAAGCAGACCCGCAACAGCTTGCAAGTTTTCTGGCAAAAGAACATCCGCAAACAGTTTCGCTTATTTTATCGCACCTTCCGCCTGACCAATCAGCAGAGGTGTTGAATGAGTTTGCAGAAGACCTTAGAGCCGAAGTGCTGATGCGTATAGCAACACTTGGTAAAGTGTCACCGACTATTATTCAAGAAGTTGAAACAGTCGTGGATCAAATCGGAGAAGCGGTACTATCTCAAAATCTCAGTACAACGGGCGGTGCGCACTTAGTTGCTTCCATTCTTAATAAGAGTAATAATGCCACGGCAAAAAGTCTTCTTGAAAATATTGAGGATAAAGATCCGGGACTGGCAGAACAAATCAAACGGTTGATGTTCCTCTTTGATGATATTGTGATGATTGATGACAAGGGCATTCAGCGTATTCTGCGCGATGTGGACAAACGCGACCTTGTACTCGCACTCAAAGCAACCGATGAAAAAATACGGACAAAAATATTCAAGAATATGTCCGACAGGGCTTCGGCAGTTATCAAAGAAGAATTAGAATTTATGGGACCTGTCAAACTCAAAGAAGTGGAGCTTGCTCAAATGAGAATCATTGATGTGGTGAAACGCCTTGTGGAAACCGGTGATGTAGCAATTAGTGGACGTGGTAAAGAAGACGTTTTCGTATAATAATACAACTAATAAATGAAGCAGCAGTTTATCGTTCAAATCCCGCGAAAAGTCCGTAATGTTGAGATTATTCATTCAGACTCCAAGCGTGATATAATAGAGCCGATTTTTGAAGAATTCTCACCAGAAATGTTTGATGAATTTGAAGAAGTTGAGCAAATCCCTGAAAGCATTTTGGTCAAGGAAGCCCAACAGCAAATTCAATCGGCGTATGATAGGGGGTTTAATGACGGGAAGCAGGTAGCTACAGGAACAATGATGGTGGAAATTCACAAACAGCAAGAAACTCTTAAAAATTTTGATGCTCATGTTGTAAATTTACATGGAAAATATGAAGAATTGATGCTTCATGCCGAAGATTCAATTGTAGCTTTGGCACTTGCGCTTGCAAAAAATATAGTACAGGAAGTAGTGAATGAAGAAAAGTCGGTAGTGATAGCTCAAGCGCGGAAAGCACTCCAAGCATTACGCGGTGCAGATTCGGTTGTAATCAGATTGAATCCTGTTGATATAGACGCTTTGGAAGTTGCACAGAGCACGTTGCTAGCCGACCCGATGCAAATGCCAAAAGTGAAATTAGAGTCGGATTATACAGTTGAAGAGGGAGGGTGTATTATGGAAAGCGCGCTAGGTACAATTGATGCACAGATCAAAACTCAATTTGAAAAATTGGGTGAGACACTGCGTCATCATAGATAATTGATCGGTATTCTTGGCAATAACCCTAAAAGAAATATGACGCCTGTTGACTCGATACTTCAAAAATATTCAACTGTTATTCGCTCGGCGACAACGGTCGAAACAATCGGGAAGATAACCCAAGTAACGGGAATGGTACTTGAAAGTCAAGGACCTCAAGCCCCAATCGGCGAAGTATGTATTCTACGAAATCGTTTGGGAGATGAGGTTTGCCGTTCGGAAATAGTTGGATTCAAAGATAATAAAATTCTCTCGATGGTGCTCGGCGAATTGGAAAGTATAGAGCCGGGTATGGAAATAGCTGCTTCGGGTACAACGCTTACGGTTGATGTAGGTAATGATCTTTTGGGACGTGTACTGGATGGATTAGGGCAGCCCATGGATGGCAAAGGTCCTTTGAAAAATACGAGTTCACGGTCAATCTACGCTCAACCGCCAAATCCTCTTCTGCGTAAGCGGATTAAGGAACCGATGGCAACAGGTGTACGGGCGATAGATGGACTATTGACACTGGGGAAAGGGCAACGGGTCGGGATTTTTGCCGGTTCAGGTGTAGGGAAATCTACATTGCTTGGTATGATTGCCCGTAATGCCACTGCCGATGTGAATGTGATTGCGCTTATTGGTGAACGGGGGCGTGAAGTACGGGATTTTATCGAGGAAGATTTGGGCGAAGAAGGATTGAAGCGTTCGGTAGTAATTGTGGCTACAAGTGATATGCCCGCTTTAGTGCGAGTAAAAGCACCGCTTATTGCAACTGCAATTGCTGAATTTTTCCGGGATGAAGGATTGGATGTAATGCTGATGATGGATTCGGTAACACGGCTTGCAATGGCACAGCGCGAAATTGGTTTGACAATTGGTGAACCTCCTACTACAAAAGGATATACTCCGTCGGTTTTTGCTCTCTTGCCTAAACTAATGGAACGTGCAGGTACGTCTGATATAGGAACAATTACGGCATTGTATACGGTATTGGTGGAGGGCGATGATATGAATGAGCCGATTGCCGATGCTGCTCGCGGAATATTGGACGGTCACATAGTTCTCTCGCGTCGGTTAGCTGCAATGGGACATTACCCGGCAATTGATGTTCTCGAAAGTGTGAGCCGTGTGATGAAAGATGTAATTAACTCACAGCACCGTGTAAATGCTCAGAGTATGAAAGAAATGCTGGCTGCATACCGAGAAGCAGAGGATATGATAAGCGTGGGTGCATACCAAAAGGGTGCAAATCTGATGGTGGATAAAGCGATGGAACTCCGAAATCAAACACGTGAGTTTCTTCGGCAAGAAGTAGAAGACCCAACTGAATATCGCCAAATTGTGGAGCAATTAGTTCAGTTTAGTTGATGCATTCAGATTGTGAAGGTAAAATATGCCGAAAAAGTTCCAGTTTCGTCTAGAGGCATTGCTTAAACTCAGAGCAAATGCAGTTGAGCAAGCAAAAAATGCTCTTGCAACCGCTTTGCAAAATCGGATGAAAAAAGAAGACGAGCTTTATATGAAAGAGCAATATTTTAGCGAGTTGTTGATACTTGAACAGAGCCAAAAGCAATCAGTAAGTGAAATGCAGGCAAATTGGCATCATCGCCAAGCTGTACAGCATGAAATCCATACACTTGAACGTGAAAAAAATAAATTGGTCGAAGTTGAAGATAAAAAAAGATATGAACTTGCTGAAACGATGAAGCAAGAGAAAACTGTTGAAAAACTAAAAGAACGAAAAAAAACTGAATATCACGAAATTATAGCAAAAGAAGAGCAAGTCTTCCTGGATGAAATTGCCGGGAGGTCGCATGGCAAAAGCAAAGCGACGCGACGGCAATGATAAATTGAAATAGAAATTATGAACAATAGTATTATTCCGGCTTTGATTGTAGTGTGCATTGTTATTCTGGTGCTGTTTGCCGGAGTGTATGGTGTGTATGTATATAAACCGGAGTTACTTGGAATTGACCCTATGATTTCCGATACAATTCGAGTTGTTCCGGCTACGAGTGTCGCAGACAGTTTGTCTCCCCTGGAACGAGAAGCAAAAGTGCTCATTCATCAACGGGATTCACTCTCTAAGCAGCTTGTTCGGGTTACGGATTCGCTTACTAAATTCAAATCAATGAATGCTAGTACAATCAAAGATTTTGAAAACCTCAAATTACGATACGCTATACAAGACAAGGAAATATCACAACACTTAGATTCGTTGGTCAAAGCAAATTTCACGTTATTTGCTCTAATGTACGACAAAGCCGGAGCGAAAGAAGTAGCAAAGATTCTGGCTGAACTTGATGAACGTGATGCTGCATTTATTCTAAAAACAATGAAGCCCAAGAATGCAGCAAAAGTTTTGGAAGAAATGAACCCTATACAGGCGGCTTCGATAATGACATTGAGCGCGACACAGCCGCTCAAATAAATAGATTGAATAGAATTTAACGCAAGATTTCAATAACGACGGAACGTTTTGGGCAGGATGCCCGCACACGAAATTGCTGGATGCACAAACGCTATGAAAACTTCGCTCCTTAACCGGCTGCAAAGCCCACTCCCTACTGCGGAAAATACACCGCAAACTGCTACAGTTGCTACCCCTGAACTACCTTCAGGATTTGCCGGATTATTCCAAAAAGCAATAGGGTGGCTCTCACCTAAAACAGCAACTCCCGAAGGTGTTTTTAACGGGAACAATACAAAAGTTATAGACTTACAGATAAATGAAAATCAACCGTTAGTGACTGTCGGCATAGCTGTAGACACCAATCATATCTCCTCGAATTCTACATCAATTGCCGGAGAAAATAACGGCGTAAGCAAAGGTGTGTTAGGAAGTATAGATTTATTGAACGTCGAAAACGTTAGACAACAGACCAATTCAGTGCTTATAGCTAACATTGGTAATGCAGAACCTTCCATAACTGTACCGAACTTGCAAACAACAGAGATTGTATTTTCTAACGGCGAAGCTCAAGCTGCAGATCTTTCTAGCCAGATTGATTATAGTTTTTCTGACCAAATACTACCAACCGGCAGCCAAGAGCCAAATAAAACAAACATCTCTTCTATTCAAAATCTGAATACTGAGTCGGTACTTGCTGATTCTCTGAATGAACAAATTGAAAATAATACTTCGCAACTGCCTATAGTTGATGCTCCTCCTCAGATTAGCTTAGAGGATGTTGTCACATCGGTGTATGCGGCAGTGCAAACTAATCTTCCGGCTGAAAATGTTGAGATTTCATACCATCCGTTCGGAAAAAATTCAGCAGAAATTACACTTTCTTTAAAAAATTCTAGTTCACAAAATGGAATTCCTGTAGGTGAGCAAAATCCTGATTCACTTCATTTACTTGAAACCCTCTCACAGCATATAGATACGATTCAAAAAACAGTCGGTAAATCAGCCACTGTCAAATTTGGAATTACAGCACCCCAATTTACTGAAGAACAACTGCCGTCTGTTGATAGTATTGGTGAAGTATTGAATGATACCGCAGTAGCTTTTGAAAATCCATCGAAAACTACTCAGAATGACATTGGCAGAACGGCGACTAAGAGTGATAATCAAAGTGTTGAACTTGCAGGTACTATTAAACAGGGTAATGATTTTGTAACTGATAGTGTGCAAGTCTCCGATGAAAATAATTCTGACGAAAACACTGAAAAAACTATGACAGGCACTGTTGAACATCAGGAAGTTCTGAAAGATAATACTGTCAGCCAAGATGCGAACGCAATGATTGTTGCTGCACTTCTCAGTAATGCCGTACAGCCGAAAATTGAGTCTCAACCGTTGCAAACACAGGAAGACAGTGAAGCAGATGTATCAAACGAGAACTCAGAAAAGACTACATATCAAGCAGAAAAACATCCCTCGAAAAGAGGGAAGACAATGGATGTTCCATTAGGAATTACTACGCTAACCGTAGATACTGATGCTGTCTCTATTTCTGAAAATTCTGATATTCCTTTTGAAAATGGCAAACAATCGCCACTTGTAAATGCAAAGACAGGTACTAAAAATACTGCACCAATAGATACAAAAGTATTAAATGGAATATCGCTTGATTCATCACACGATAGCACTTTAAAGTCCGAAGTTGTCAATGAAAAAGGGGCTAAATCGCAAACAACAACCACTGAATATACAACTTCCGATTACAGTAATGGCACTCAGCAAGAAAAAGTAGATGGAAATCCACCAACGAATGGTAAACAAGAAACAAGTGCACAATCAAATGTTGTGCAACCTCAAGTGAATATTTCTTCTGAAAATATTCAGCTTGAAAGCTCTGATACCCAAGAAAATATCGGAATGTCTTTGCCAATAAAGGGTAATAATAGTTCAAAGACAGTTCAAAAAGAAAATACAGCGCAACCTGTTAGTATTCTTGAAACACCCAAAAGTGAACCTATAACAGATTTGCAAAAAACGAATGTGTTATCAAATCAGAAAACAATCGACAGTACCATAGTGCCGAAAATAACGGAGGAGAACTCAAAAACGGACGAGAATTCACAAACAACTGAAATTCAAAAGCAGAGTTTTAATTCAGTTCGTGAATTATTGGACGCCTCAGCAAAAAATGGAATTACGGTGAGTGGGCTTATTATAAGAGTTGATACCCCTGAAATAGAAGTCCCGTTAAGTATAGTGCCACCTGTAGTTAATAAGCAAATAGATTCAAAAAATAAAGATCTAGAACTTGATGCATCAAAGAGTGTACCGACGATTAGTGTTCAAAATGTTGATGCGATTGAACCGGAAATACCGATGCAAACAGCAGGAAAACAACCAATTGAGACAAAGCAACCGATTACAACTAAAGCGGTTAATTTGCAAGTGATGTCTCCAATTGTTCATGAGGAACAAGACATTGTACCACTAATTGTGCAATCGAATACTATCCAAGCAGTAGTGTCAGAGCCGGCTGCAGTAAAATTGAATACCCCTAAAGCAGAAGTATCAATACCCATTGAAGTAAAAACTGATGCACCTCACATTGAACTGCCGATGCAAAACAGTATAAAAACTGATACTCCAAATGTACAAGCATTGCAATCTAATACTGATGAAGCTGAACCACAAAACGCAGGACAAATAGCGATAAAGACTGTTGCAGCACCAATGGTTAATCCGAAAATAGAAGTACCTAATCAGGTTAGAACCGGATTGGACTCATTTCAAACTGAGGCACCGAAACCAGTTACTCAAACTAAAGAGCCAATTACAGTGAAAAAGGGTGTTTCACAAAATGAACTGCCTAAGCAAAGTCCGATGAAATTGGATGCTCCAAATGCACAGGTGTCGCAACATGTAGAGTTAAAATCAGATAATCAATTAACGGAGCAATCTAAACCAATCAGCCCAACTGTTGGAGTACTAAAAGTTGACCCAGATTCGAAAACAGAGAGAAGTTCGACTTCTGCTCCAATTGAACAGCCGAAGCCAAATACTCTAGCCACTGGTGCTCCAAAAGTAATTCAGGCAAACTCAGTTCAACAGCAATCCCTACAAGTTGAGCACGCGGAAATGAGTGTTTCAGAGCCCGATGTGATAACTAGTGAGCCATTGCAATCAGTTGGAGTGAAGGTGGATACTACGGAAAAAGAAGCAGTTAAATCAAATACCCTAAAGAATGAAGCTCCGGTTACAGAGGAGAGTAAACTAATCGTTGACAAATCTGATACTCCTAAAACTGATGGAAAGAAAGTTGAATCGGCTACATCAAATACTCCTAAAGCAGAAGCAACTGCATCAAATATGTTTAAAGCAGAAGTATCAAATACTGCATCGGCATCGAATCCGAAAATCGAGGCAATGAAAGAGAATGATACAGGCACAGATGTACCTCAAGCAAAAAAAATAAACGAAGAAGAAGTCCTTAATGATGCGAATCATAAAATTGTAAAACCTGAATTGACAGTAAAAAAAGAGGTGAAACAACCCAATTCGCACAAAGAAGAAGTAGTATATACTCCTAGAATTGAAACATCAGAGACACCGAAAAATAAGACGGCGGAAGCGAGTGCTTCTAAGCCGTTGATACAGCAAATTGAATCATCTGAGACACCGAAGAGTAAGGTAGAAGAAGCAAATGTACCTAAGTCATCAATGCCTCAAGATGAAGTAATACAATCAGTCTCAAAGAATGAGACAGCAGGTAACACAGAAAAAGTTGAACCGCCAAAAGCTGAAAAAAGTAAGCCGGATTCAATAAAATCGGAAGTAACGGAAAGAGAAATTCATCCTACTAAAGCACAGCAATTACAATCTGAACAAACTTCGACAACGATTCAATCAAGTGATGTTTCTGCAATTGCCGCAGTACAAAAATCTACAGTTGCCGGGAAGACTGAACACAAAGCCGAAAAACGTACTGCTAAAACTGACATAGTAGATTCGACTGCAACTACTATCGTAGGTGAGCAATTACCCAAGCAGATAACAGAACGTAATCCAATGAATCAAAATGAGCAGCAAAAACAGGATAATAAACAACAACCGACTCTACATAAAAAGAATTTCGAGACAGCAATTGCACAGGAAGTTCAGCAAAGTGAAACTGTAGAATCTAAAGTAGAAAACATTTCAAATGCCGATAGTATTCGTGCAAAAGCGAGTGTAGAATCGAATGCTCCAAGTCAAGTAACTAATACTACGCTGTTTCAACCGGTTGTTGCACCCATTAAAAATTACCAAGGTGTAGATTCTGCCAAAAAATCTATTCCGCGTGTTGATGTTGATAGTTTTGCTCCGGCAACTGCCCAACTAGTACGTACTATGCCACAGCAAACAGGCGGTTCGGTGCGGATGCAGCTTGCTCCTGATGCTCTGGGTGCTGTAACAGTGCAAGTAAATGTACGCGATAAAAATGCTGCTTTGCGAATTGATGTAGAAACAACTGCTGCCAAGCAAGCATTAGAAGCACAAATCCCGATGCTCCGCGAACAGATGGCTCAGCAGGGAATTACTACTGAACGTATTGAAATTCAAGTAAGACCACGTGAGGATTTCAGTATGTTTTCGGGTTTTAACCAACAAAACAGTTCGGCAAGACAAGAGGAACAGCAAGCACGGCAGTCTTACTTACGATCATTTGGTGATGGACAGGAGGACAGAGAGGATAATTCTGTACTTCAAGAGGTTCTGCCAAAAGTAAAAGATAAAAAGCCAATTATTCAGAATCGTGTAGAATTTTATGCCTGAGAAACAGTTCAGGAAGATGACAAAAGTATAATACTCAATTTATTTAATTTTTTTTCGGGGGAAAATACAATGGCAACGACCGCAGTGGATAGTACCTCAAATGCTGTATTTGAGGACTTGCAGAAATCAATTAAACAGCCGACGAAGAATTTGGGGAAGGATGAATTTCTCAAATTACTGACCTATCAGCTTAAAGCGCAAAACCCGCTTAAGCCCCAAGACGGTCAGGAGTTCGCATCGCAACTTGCGCAGTTCAGTTCGCTTGAGCAACTGACAAATATCAATAAAGCACTGGAAGCACAATCGGCAAATTTCGGTTTGCTTTCACAGGCAATGGCAAATGCAAACGCACCGAATTATATTGGTAAAAGCGTAAAAGCGTCTGCTGAGTCAATAACATACGATGGTGTGAAACCGCCTCAGATTGGCTATACCTTGCCGTCAAACGCAGCATCTGTAAAGATTGAAATCAAAAATTCAACCGGTGTAGTTATTCGAACGATTGATGCGGCAGCATCCGATTTGCAGAATGGCGAGCATCGTCTTACATGGGATGGCAAAGGAGATAACGGTACGGCAGTTTCTTCAGGACAGTATTCGATTAACGTTGTAGCAAAAGACGCAAAGGGTGGTTTGATTGAGGCAAAGCCATTCGCGTACGGGGTAATTACTGCTGTGCGATTCAAACAGGAAGGTACTGTTGCAGTAGTGAACGGAGTTGAAATTCCGCTTGGTGATATTGAAGATATTTCAATGTAATGACCGGGTGTCGAGCAGTTAAAAACTGCTTGATTGTTCTTTGACAACTTAAAAATAGCGTTTCCAAAATATCAGGAAGGAGGTGAGTTCGATGGCTGAAATCAACGGCGTATCGTTGCCCTTTCTGCCCGCAGGAGGAGTAAGCGAGCTAAAACGCCAGTCCCCGTTGATTGAACAATTTACACCCAAAACGAGGTTTCAGGATGTATTTGATCAAGAAATCGGCAAACTGAAGTTTTCGGCGCACGCCCAAAGTCGGCTTAACAGCCGCGACATAGCCCTCACGGATGAGGACATAGGGCGGATTGAATCTGCTGTGACAAAGGCAGAAGCGAAGGGTTCAAATGAGTCGTTGGTACTATTGCGCGATATGGCGTTTATAGTGAGTGTAGGTAATAAAACCGTTATTACTGCAATGCAGAATGACGGGTCGGAACAGCATATTTTTACAAATATTGATTCCGCAGTAATGGCGTAGGTCACGATTTCAATCGTGGATAATAATCAAATATATTATTTGAGAGGTTGGACATTGCCAAAGGTATATAAATGAAATCACCATTGGCAAGAAATCTCTCCGAAACCGCACACATTCCGATTGACAGAGGAATGTGCGCACAACAAAATCATTTTTTAATTTTTATATCGGAGTTTATCATGTCTCTTATACGTTCTTTAACAGCAGGTACAAGTTCGCTCAAAGCACATCAACAGCGTCTTGACGTTATCTCGAATAACATTGCAAATACAAATACAATCGGTTACAAATCAAGTCGTACAACATTCGCAGATCAATTTGCGCAAACCTACAGTTTGGGAAGTGCCCCAAACAATATCGCAAGTGGCGGTATCGGTGGTATTGACCCGCTTCAAATCGGCTTGGGTGTGAAACTTGGTTCTGTGAAAGTTGATTTTTCACAAGGTTCGATTCAAAACACAAATCGTCCGCTTGACTTGGCATTACAAGGCGACGGTTTCTTCAATCTTCGCTTGAATGGACAGGAATTATTCTCACGTGCAGGTGCGTTTTCATTCGATAACCAAGGGAACTTGGTGGATTCTGCCTCCGGTGCGTATGTACAGGGGTATAATCTCGAAACAGATACTACAGGTCGCGTAATAAAAGATGCAATCGGTACAAACAGTTTGCTTCGTAAGGTTGAGAATGTGCAAATATCTCCAACCTTCAAATCTGCTCCAAGACAGTCACAAGCAGTTGAAATATCAGGAAATTTGAGTGCTACTACTTCAACAGGCGATTCTTTCAGCACAAGTATTTCAATTTTTGACAATCAAGGTGCCCCCCACCTTTTGAATCTTAAATTTACGAAAAGTGCTACAGCAAATACTTTTGATTTAGCGGGAACTGTTGATGCGGTGGCTACGCCGATACCGGGTATCCCCGCATCTATCACATTCAATCCCGACGGTACGCTCAGTACGCCTCTTAACTTTAATATTACTGCAGCAGACATGAATGCGACACTCGGAACACCGTCGTTCGATGCAACGACTCCAAAAGATTTGACTGTTACACTTGCTCAGTCGTCAGGACTATTGGCAGGTCTTACTCAATTCGCAGGACAAAACACTGTAACCGCACGCCAACAAGACGGTTATGCAGCCGGTGAAATTTCGAGAATATCAGTAGATCAAACCGGAAAAATCATGGGTGCATTCACCAATGGTCAGTCTGAACTACTTGGTCAAGTTGTAATGTCTAAATTCACTAACCCGGGCGGTTTAGTGAAAGAAGGCGGTAACTTCTTCTCAGTATCTCCGAATAGCGGACTTCCGAGCATCGGAACTGCAGTTGAAATCTTTCCATCTACCCGTATATCATCGGGTTCATTAGAAGAATCAAACGTTGATTTGACAGAGCAATTTACCGACATGATAACAACACAACGGGCATTTGAAGCTGCATCGCGGACAATTACTGTGAGCGATCAATTTCTTCAAGAAATCAACCAACTGAAACGATAATAGCCGTTTAACCTTCTCGTAATGAGATAAGGTAAAACAGCGAAACGCAAATGCTTCTCCCAAGCCGCTTGTGAATATGTTTTGAACCGTAACTTCAAGACAGTTCACAAGCGGCTTTTTTTATTGATTTAGGCAATGATTTGTTACGATAGTAGGGAAGTAGTTGTCGGGTCTTATATGTGGCTTCGTCGTGTTTGACTTCATTGTTACTCTGCCAGGGTTGCAATACAATGGATTTTAGTACTGTTGTGGTAAAGTCATGTATTGTTTACTTACAAATACTAAGGAATGATTCCGGTTTGAGCGAAGCTCCACCCACTAGAAATCCATTAATATTTGGCTGTTTAAGAAGGATTCCCGCATTTGCTTCATTCACACTACCACCATAGAGCAAGGGAATTTGCCGTGTATGGTTTCCAAAATCCATTGCAATAGTATCTCTAATGAAACTATGGATTTCTTCCGCCTGTTCTGGTGAGGCAGATAAGCCGGTGCCGATAGCCCACACCGGTTCATAGGCGATAATGATATCGGTTATACCTTCTTCAAAAAGGTGATCGGTAGCTGCTCGAAGTTGTTTTGCAACTACCATTAATGTCTTTTTGGACTCCCTATCCATAAGAGTTTCCCCTATACAGATAATCGGAATCAATCCAGCTTTAACAGCAGCAGTAATTTTCTTTTGAATCATTGTGTTCGTTTCTTTGAAAATATGTCTACGTTCAGAGTGACCGAGTATCACATACTTACATCCGGCAGCTACAAGCATTTCAGGGGAAATTTCACCGGTAAATGCACCTTTTGGTTCAAAATAGCAATTTTGAGCTCCTAGAAGAATGTTGCTTCCTTTAATTACCTCACCGACCGCATAAATATTAATTGCAGGAGGGCATAGAACGATTTGTGCGTGTGGAGTGTCGTTCTTTACAAGTTCTTGGGCAAGGTTACGTGCTTCACCAAGCGTCGTATTCATTTTCCAATTACCGACTATTAGATTCTTATTCATGGCTTTTCTTTCGGTTTGTATATGCCTAGGGATTCTTGATACCGCTTACTTTGAATATTTTATAGTTTTTGAGATATTGATCAGATTCCATTCCTGTCCCGTCAATAACTTCGGTTGGTGATTTGATGTGGACTTTTTCGGTTGTATAGAGCTTTTGGGTTTTGTTGTTCCACATTAATACCGGTGTTTGGAGTGTGGTGTGAGTACTGTCGGAAACAACTTTTACCCGTCCGTAGGCAACCATATTTCGTGACTTGTCATCAACGACTGCACTGTCGGCTGTTAAAATTCCCACCCGTTGAGAGTTTTTATTCATAAATTCTACAACAACGGATGTATCAAGCCGCGTTTCCTGACGTTGGTCATAGACACGTGCAAGGCGTGCCTTGAGTGTTGATTTTACACGATTGGAATCCATGATAACCATCGAAAAATCCCAACTGGTATGGGTAGGGAGTTGCTGAAGTTGCTCGATAGCGAGTTTCTGTTGAGGAATATTGTTCTCCGGCTCACAACCGAGAATTCCACAGCAAATAATCAGAACAGAAATGAATATTGTTTTCACAACCACCCCATGGATTTATACCATTCAACTGTTTGGCGGATACCGTCTTCGAGTGAAATCAACTGTCTGTAACCAAAATCCGCTTTGGCTCGTTCGACCGAGCATATCCAAAACGGCTGGGTAATATCGCGCCCTTTTTCAAAGTTCAGAACAGGCGGCTTTGCTGAAAAACGACCGAATACTTCTGATAGCCCTGCAACTCCAAATACTAAAAAGTGCGGCAGTCGAAGCGGAACGGCTCTTTTTTTACCTAAGATTTTTGCAGTAATGTCACCAACCTGTTTCCAAGTATAAAACTCTTCGGAAGAGACAAAGTATGTTTTGCCAATAGTGTTTTCCGATTCGGCTGCCTCAATGATGCCTCGTGAAAGGTCAAGTCCGTGTATCAAACTGACCTGTTTCTCATCAAAGCCGATATGTGGGACAAATCCTTTATTGACCGTCTTGAAAAAATCGAGAATAGCAGTTTCTCGCTGACCATAGACAGCAGGCGGTCGAACAATGGTAATCGGCAATTTATTTGCAAATGAATTTACTTCATCTTCTGCTGCTTTTTTTGAGATACCGTAGGAAGTTATTGGAGCGCTTGGGGTAAATTCATCAACAGGTTCATTCGGCGAAACTGACGGTCTGACCGCAGTTAGTGAGCTAACATGAAGGAAACGTTTGAGGTTAGGAGCAAATTTAAGGGCTGCTTCAAGCATATTCCGCGTTCCGTCACGATTTCCGCGCATAAATTCTTCGACATTTCTGGCAGCAGTCAACCCTGCAACATGGAATACCATTTCTACATCACTCATCGCTTTTTCGAGGGAATGGGGGTTCTCAATAGAACCGTCAACCAGTTCTATTTTTTTACCCTTTAACCATTGCAAATTACTGCTTTTGCGAGCTAAAGCCCTAATATCATATCCACGCTCCAAGAGCAAATCTACTACATGACTTCCTATGAAACCTGTTGCCCCCGTTATTAATACTTTCATTCAGTTTCCTTTTTAGTATAATTCAAACTATTGCTGTATTGACGGCTATCTTAAATATTATATGGAACTCTCGTCAGATTCAAGGTAAATGTCTTTGAATATACCTTGGCAATACATTTTAATTTCACAAAATTAACTGAAATATCCGTTAAACACTTCTGAATGTAAATTATCAAAAGAAATATATTATTGACCTTGAAAGATTACTTTCTGTACATCACTATACATACCTGAACTTATGCGACAGAAATACAAACCAGAGGGTAATTCAAAGTCTAATGAATATTCCCCAGCTTCCAGAATATCATCCGTAAGAACTTCTTTTAGTGTTCCGATATAGTCATAGAGTTCAATTCGTACTTTACCCGTCAAACCGACACCAAAGTTTATACCTCGTTCCTTTATATTGAGAAAATAGTTCTTACCTGTGCTGCTCACATTGCGGATTAGTTTGCCGCAGAAATCACCGAGTTCGAGAGTATTCCCTTTGGATAAAGCTGTGTCGCAGGGCTGCATCCCTGCTGAATCAATAGCTAATCTTATAGCAAACACAGTATCAGAGGTGTACGGTAGAAATGCGTTAAACAGCATCACTATATCATTTCCTCCTGCTCCGCTAAGAAGCAGTTGTCCATTATTAAAAATTGGAGGATTAACATTACCGTTAGCAGTTTGTAAAATTGAAGCAAATGCGACAACCAAGCTGTCATATCCTAACCTAACACGCCATGATGCAACATTCGCAGGAATATGCAGTGTAGTTTGAAACGGTTTTTCCGGCAAAATTGTAACAGTAGGCGGACTAAGAGTGAACAAGCGTTCATTCGACGGATTGACACTCACTAAAACAGTATCAACATTAGTACAACCCGAAGCATTTGTTATTTTAAGGATATAAGGGGTTGTTGTAGCCGGGCTTGCACTTGGTTGGCTTTCGGTGGGGCTTGACAGTCCCGCTGTTGGAGTCCATGAATATGAATACCCTGCAATTGCTTCAGCCCCAATTTTTACACTCTCACCAATGCAAGTATTTCTATCTTCTCCGGCATCAGCAGTTGGCGGGTCTTGTATGGTCACTTTTACAAATGCAGTGTCTATACATTCTCCGCTTGATACAATAACTGAATATTGTGTTGTTCCGCTTGGGGAAGCAGTAGGGGTTGCTATTGCAGGATTATCAAGTCCTATACTTGGCGACCACAGGTAGTTTTTTCCTCCGCTTGCCGATAACCTCACACTTGAACCAAAGCAAATCGAAGTATCAGTCGAGGCAACGGCTACGAGATTGCCTACTGTTATCAAAACAGTATCTCTTGTGATACATCCGGTACTGTTTGTGACGGACAATATATATTGAGTAGTTATTACCGGTGATGCAATAGGGTCTGATTTTGTAGGGTCGTTCAGTCCGTCTGTTGGCTGCCAGTTATATGAATTTCCTGCCTGCAGTGGCGATCCTAGTTGTGTGGGTTCTCCTTTACAGAGTGTTTGGTCTGTTCCGGCAGCAGCAATTGGCAGAGGATTGACTGTTATCGTTATAGCAGCAGTATCTACACACGACCCGCTCGACACGACTACTCGATACTCAGTTGATGAAATTGGAGAAGCAGTAGGATTTGGAATATTCGGGTTATCTAATCCTGTAATTGGAGACCATGAATAATCACTGCCACCACTGGCTACAAGTTGAATGCTCGAACCCAAACACATAGCAGTATTACCCGAAACTTTTGCTGCAATAGTACCGACAGTAACAATCACCGTATCATACGAAACACAACCTATTGCATTTGTAACAGAGAGAATATATTGAGTAGCGCCGCTCTTTGGCAGGCAGGTTGGGTTTGCTTTTGTTGCATCACTCAAATTGACGGTAGGTTGCCATGAGTATTTATTTCCGGCTTCAGGCAGCACTCCAAGCTCGGTTGATGCACCAGAACAAACTGTTTTGTCGGATCCTGCATCAGCTGTTGGAGTTGGTAATACCACTGCTTCGGTGTAGGTTGTGTCACGTCCGTTATCATTACTTACCACCAATCGAACACGATGCGTGCCCGGTTCGGAAAAACTTACGGAAACTGAACTGTCCGTACTGGTCGGTGGTGTCCCTTTCTCAAAAGTCCATTCACGTTTAGTAGGAGTAAATGTGCTTAAATCATTAAAAAACAATGGAGCGTTCTGACACGAAGTGTCGGATTTCGCAATCGCTTGTGGAGGCATACAGGCCGGAAGTCTTCCGCCTGCTTCACCCGGTTTATTAAAGATGTAATCCATAAAATTGGGCAATCCCCATTTGCAACCACCTGATAAAACTACAGCATTAGCCCGATAATTGCATTTATCACCACTTAGGTTTGGCTGTTCAATTACCCCTAATTGACTAGAGCCGTCTTGCGCTATATATATTTTCCCGTCAGGTGCTAACTGTAATGCACCTATAAATCCACCACCGGCACTGAGCGAATACATAGTATTTCGTATTGCATTAAGATTCGAAGAGCTTACATCAAATTGAAAAACGGAGTACTTTGAAGCCGTCGGGCTCGTTGCTGCCGAAACATACAATTTTGTATTATCCGGTGAAAAGGAAACGCCATAACAGCTAAAGAGCGAAGTTTCGTCACCCAAATATTTATAACCCGATACTACACCGGTTTTTGCATTAAAATCAAAAAGAATAATATATCCTTCCTTGATATTGGTAGCAAGTGCCAGTTTGGTTCTATCAGGTGAAATTTTTATATATCCGGCTGTAAATTCTGTTATTCTTCCTGCATACGTTGAATTGACAGGTACAGCATCAACTCCGGTTGCTGTAACATGATATGAATAGAAAATACCTTTAGTTCTATGATGAGCCAAAACCCAAAAACCGGTTCCATTACAATCGAGTGTTCCGGTAAGTTTTTCTGAAACCTCGTATGTAAGAAAATTATTTATGGAGAGTATTTGGCAATTTGAATTTTCAACACTTACCAGTGAATAAAAGAGGGCTGTTGTGGTTACTCCGCTTGAACTTGTTAAGTCCGGTACAGTAAACACATAATACTGTAATTTATTGGCAGGGTTCGGTACTATCAAAGCATTCTGTGTGGAAGACGGTCCTCCTTTTAATGGATTACCGCTATTAATAACTTGGTGATTTCTATTCCAAATATTTATGCCGTCGGTATAGAAAAGTAAAGCACCTGTTTTAGGATCCGATGCTGTAGCGCAACCTTCCTGAGAATACAACTGTCCATTTCCGAGCGGCGAGGCGGTACCACCTTGAAATGTGAGCCCCGCACGTACTCCGAAATACCAATTGTTTGCTTCTTTTTGAGCAAAAACAGGAGCAAATGCTATAAAGATAAAAAGTATATAGAACCAAATTCTCATATTGCTAGAGTTGAAAGCAGTTTTTCTAAATAATAGTGTATGTATCAAAAATTTTATGCTCTGATAATGTATCATACAAATTAATGAATATCATAGTGTCAAGCAAGGAAATTATACTTGAGGAATATGCGTAAATTTGTGGAAAAAATAATTGAAGTAGAGTACTCGAAACATCTATAGCACTTACCTGAAATGTAATAATGATTGTTTCTGGAGTATAAAGCTATGCAGTGGTATTCATTTACAACGGAAAATAGCCCCTGATTTATAAAAATTTGGTTTCAATCAGGAAACACTGAAGAGTACGAACAGGTTGTAGATCTACCCGTGTTTTCGGTCAATTTATGTAGATTTGCAGGGCATATTCATATATACACTCTCATTTTTACATTATGCTGTTAAATACGACCGAGTTCTCTCGCTCCGAACTGAGGGAGCTTTTTGGGGCTGAGAATACTTTTAATCTTCCTGAATTTACTAAAGGTATTTCTACAGATACACGAACTCTTGAACACGGAAATATTTTCGTAGCACTCAAAGGCGAGAGGTTCGACGGACATGATGTTCTCAGTTATGCTTGTGAAAAAGGTGCGTCCGTGCTCATCGTTGACCGAAAATATGAGGACAAGTTATCCACAGAAATAAAAAGTTATCCACATATTTATGTCGAAAATACTCTTGCAGCATTGGGGATGTTTGGACAGTTCCATCGTAATCGCCTTGCAGTAAAAGTTATTGCAATTGCCGGAGCAGCAGGAAAAACCTCGACCAAAGACCTTGCAGCACATCTACTTTCACAAAAGTTTTCCACACTCAAGACCGAAGCTAACTATAATAATAAAATAGGCGTTCCGCTTACACTACTTCAATTAACACCTGAACATGAAGTTGCGGTTATTGAAATAGGTACAAATGAACCCGGGGAAATTGAAATACTTTCCCGATTATGTAACCCTACACATGGCTTAATAACCAATATCGGCAAAGAACACCTCGAAAAATTGATTGATTTGGACGGAGTAGAGCGTGAAGAAATTGCACTATTCAGTGAACTTTCGGAGAATGGCGGGCAGATACTCTTGAACATGGACGATGAACGCTTACGTAAATATGCAGCTATATACCCGAATGCTTTATTCTTCGGAATTGAACATCAAGCACAAGTACAAACGGCGATTAGTTTCAATGGTGAATTACAACCTGCTCTTACTTTTATGAAGAATGGTTTTACGGTTCAGATGCAAACCATTGGTTTGGCTGCAGCGTATAATGCTATTGCTGCTGCTGCTGTGGGCATATCGCTCGGTATGAACGGCGAAGAAATAAGATTGGGTTTAGAGAGCTTTGTTGCTCCCGAAGCACATGGCTATGGAAGGATGAATATTGAATCAGTCGGCGGCTGTACGCTTATTAATGATTGCTATAACGCAAATCCTGAATCAATGCTTATCGCTTTGAGAACGCTCAAGTTGTTTCCAACATCGGGAAAAAGAATAGCCGTTCTTGGGGATATGCGAGAACTGGGTGAATCAGCACGTGAGGAGCATAAAACTATTATTGCTGAGGCATTATCGAAAGCAGATGAAGTGGTTGTTCTTGGAGATGAAATGGGTACAGCTGCGAACCATTTCTCTAGAGTACGGATAGCTGCCTCAAAGGGGGAGTGCATAAAAATGATTGAGGAAATTATTACGAATGGTGATGTAGTGCTTGTGAAGGGGTCGCGTGGTATGCAGATGGAAGATATTATCACAGGGTTGAAGCACAACGCTGGGGTAATAGTTTTATAAGCATTGGTACCTTCCAATGTTTTATTTTTGTGATTATATATTGAACGAGCAACAAACCTATTATATCTGAATTATCTATAATATGCCCTCAACAACCATTTATCTGTTATCAGGTAATCCCAAAACAATTATTGAATGCCATCATATAAATGAAGATGCCCGTATTGTCCCGTTCTCGGAAAAGCAAATACTCTCTATCGGAAAAACTATAGGGATGCTGCGAAATGACTCATCTGAGACAATCATTTTTGCAGCAAAATCTCTAGCTCTCCAACGATATCACCAAATCATCAAGGGTATGATGCTGATTGCAGGAGTTAGGCGTGGAGCACTGTTGGACGAGTTGGGTACGGTTGAGAAGTATTCGCTATTCAGAGTAGTATTCGTAGATTCATTTCGGTTACTGTTTGAAATAATAGCAAGTATTTGGGTGGTGATTTCTGTGTGGGCGGAACTTTTCTTATCGAAAGACGTAGGAAAATAAGTAACAGGACATATTTATTTAAATTTTATATGCCCTGTCATTCTGAACGTCAGTGAAAAATCTCCGCGTGCTGCATAAGCCCTGTATGTGTAGTGCTTTGCGGAGATTCTTCGGTCTGAGAATTCCTCAGAATGACAGCACTTTGATTTTTCAATTAATTCTGTCTTGTACTGTACTTAACTGTCAATATATTCAACAATCATATTTTTTTAAGTTTTTCTTACGTTTTTTCAATATTCAGCGGAGCACATTATGGATGAAAATCTTACTCCTGTCGAGACAGAAATATCCGGGAATGAACCCGAAGAATCGGTTTCAGTGTTTAGTGGTTTTATTGATATGTTCACATCGCCCTGGGAGGTTGGGAAGCGAAATATTCGCTCAATACTTGCTGTGCTGTCGTTAGCAGTACTACTTGAAACAATAGCAATTTCTGGAATTACCTATTTCTATTCTGCAAATACAGGGATCCGACAGGAAAACTATCAAATGCAAACGCAAATGATAGATAAAATGGCAAAAGGTCCTAATTTCCCGAAAGAAAAACTGCCAGAAATGTATGAAGAAATTGAAAAAGGACTTGATTTTAATCCGACAAAATCTTTAGGAATGGGTGTGTTGTTGAGCGTGGTTGTAATATTTGTTTTTGGGATTTTGTTCTGGATAAGTCATCGTATTTTTACGGCAGAACCAATCAATTTCATGCAGCTAGTCGGCTTGGTAAGTTATGGAGCCGGAATCAGTGCTGTTGGTAATCTTATCACAGGACTCATACAGTTTTTTAGCGATTCATTAGTTGTTGCACCGAATTTGGGCTTTATGGTAGGAATAGGTGATGCCGGGATGTTCGCATTACTGTCACGAGTTAATATATTTACTGTATGGTATTACGTTACTGTTGGTATTGCTATTGCATCCGCAGCCGGACTAACTCGCAAGCATGGTTATATAATAGGTGGTATTGTATATGGTGTTATATTCCTGACTTTGTTTGGCACAATGAAACTTGCATCTATGGTTTTCGGATAAACGGTTTAAACTTAATTTTAGAGTATAGAGCATCATGGCGTTCTTCAAAAACATCAATCCTTCAAACGGGTTGCCGCTTCCATCGTATAAGGCACATACTTCTACGGAAATTAATCGGCGGGTAGATGCTGCTTATCGAGCTTTTGGAGAATGGTCGCTCCTTGAGTTCGCGGAGCGAGCCAAGTACATGATTCGTACAGCCGAACTACTTTCTGAACGAGCAGAAGAACTTGCAATCCTCGCTGCAACTGAGATGGGAAAGCCGATAGCACAAGGTATTGCGGAAGTTGAAAAATGCGCCGGAGTATGCCGTTATTATGCCGAGAATGCAGCAACTATGCTTTCGGATGAACATATCCAAACTTCGCTTTCCAAAAGCTACGTTACGTACCAACCGCTGGGTGTGGTTCTTGCAATTATGCCTTGGAATTTTCCATTCTGGCAGGTGCTGCGTTTTGCTGCACCTGCTTTGATGGCAGGAAATACGGTAGTTCTCAAACACGCCCCCAACACATTTGGCTGCGCTCTTGCAATTGAACAGATTTTTATTGATGCGGGGTTTCCTTCATCTGCTTTCGTGAATATATTTGCTGATGTGAAACATATTCCGGCTGCTATCAACAGCAATCACGTTCAGGCAGTTACATTCACGGGCAGTACAAATGCAGGTAAAAGTGTTGCAAAAATAGCAGGGAATGCACTCAAAAAAACGGTATTGGAATTAGGTGGAAGTGATGGCTATGTTATACTCGAAGATGCAGATTTGGAGCGAGCCGTTGCCTTGTGTGTTGCTTCAAGGTGTATTAATTCGGGACAAAGCTGCATTTCTGCTAAACGGTTTATCGTAGTAAAATCTGTACTGAAACAGGTTGAGGAATTATTTGCGGACATGCTCTCGAAAAAGACAATCGGTAATCCTTTGGAAGGGAACTTTGATCTTGGTCCGCTTGCACGGTTTGATTTACGTGATAAACTTCACAGCCAAGTTCAAGATTCCATCCAAGCTGGAGCAAAATGCGTGGTTGTTGGAACAGTTCCTGACGGAAACGGTTCGTTTTACCCACCGACATTACTTACAAATGTTAGTAAGGGGATAGTCGCATACCACGAAGAATTGTTTGGTCCCGTTGCTTCTATAATCGCAGTTGAAGACGAAAAGGAAGCTATTCATGTGGCGAATGACACTGATTATGGTTTGGGAGCGGCTGTGTTTACCAGTGATATTGAACGAGGGGAGCGTATTGCACGGACGATGATTCACGCTGGGACGTGCTATGTGAACGATTTTGTGAAATCAGATGCACGACTGCCATTCGGCGGGATAAAGTATTCTGGGTTTGGAAGGGAACTATCTGCTTTTGGTATCAGGGAGTTTGTGAATATTAAGACGGTAGGGGTGGCGTAAACGACATGAGTTAATCTGTACGTTTCTTTAAGGTCGGTTGTTATGAACCGACCTTCCTTTTATGAGCATATATGGAAGTGCAGTTATAACAGTTGCGTCATCTTTTTTTGTTTGCATAACTTGATGATGCACGGCAGTAAACAAATGCCATGACTTGAATTACAGACCAGCCGATTGTTTGCTACTTTAGTTTATTAGGAGTATCAACAGCCAAAGAATTTAAAAAATAAATTCAGCTATGATACAACCTAGTATTTAACTATTGAACTTTTTAAATTACTTATGTTGTGTATATTTTTGTAGTTGAATATAGTCATATAATTCAAGATTAGTCACCTAGCATTTTCAATTTGAAATCCCTATAAATATCACATTATCACCAAATACTTATAAACAAAGGAGAATAATGATTACAAAGACAATCTATATCCTTACATTTTTAGTAGTTTGTATCTCAACTACTTTGGCGCAGGATAATACCGCAGGTCGTTTCCTCTATTTCCAGCCGTCTGCCAGGGCTAATGCTATGGGTGGCAGTGCAGTCGCAATGGAGCATTTCTCCTACGAAGGATATAACAACCCAGCCCTTCTTGCATTTGCACCCAATTTATGCCTGTCAGGGTCTTGGCAAAACCCATTGCCGATTTTTGACAGGGATCATATCTATGGCACTATATCTTTACGTATAGATACGGTTCAAGTGATAAATGCAGCTATGAATATTTATACAGAAGGTTCTCATCAGCGAATATATGAGAATGGAACTCTCGGTCCAATATTTAATGCAAATAGCACAATGTTCACCGCAGCGTATTCCCGTAGATTAAGCAGTCAACTTTCTGTGGGTGCAGGTATTGGATTGTTTAGAATCAATTTGGCGCCTGTTAATTTTTCCACAGGTTCAAATGCAACAGCTACAGGGGTACTTTTCAATGCTGGATTCTTATACCGTAATTTGCTGGAAGAGACTACCTATACCGATCTGGAATTTGAAACTGGAAAAATTGCAGATATGAGTTCTAGTAAGGGAATAGCCATAGGTATAGCACTTTCTAATATGGGTCCAAAAGTAAAATTTGATAATTTGGGTGCTGCCAATGACGCACCCTCCGTATTGACAGTTGGAGCTGCATACTCTCCTGTTAGAATCGGCTTAGGAGGTTTACAAGTTGCTTTGGATTTCGAGAAACGCATCTATGAAAGTGGACTTGTAAACAGAGTCCACGTCGGTTGTGAAGTTAATATATTGAGGTATGTATGCTTGCGTGCAGGCTATAATGCAGGTACAGAAAGTTCTGCAAGCTCATTTATGACTCTTGGAGCCGGTCTAAATCTTCAATTCCTGCAAGTAAGTGTAGCACATTATACCCGTGCCTTATTACCCACTTTGCAATTTGGTGCTTCTTTTATTTTTGAGTAATTATGAAAACAAACATAAAACTTCAACAGTTGCTTTTTGTACTTTGTATATTCTGTTATTCATGTAGTTATGATAAAGATTCCTTAGTAGCTGTTCAAAATGGCGAGAAACTTGGAGAAGGAAGTCGCGTAAGATTTCAGATGTTCGGTACTTATCCCAGTCCATTTCATGACCAAGCCAGTTTTTACTTTATTGTCTATTCTCAGCAACGCATAAAATTCAGTATTTATAGTGAGGATTGGCAGGAATTAAGAGTACTGTACGATGGAATTTACCCACCCGGCACTCATACGGCAAATGTTTCAGCTAAAAATCTTGCAAGCGGCATATACTATTTGGTTGGCAAATGCGAAGATGAAACTCAAACTGCATCATTTATTCACGTAGAGTGAATTTATAACCATTGCTGAAAAATCAAGGATATACGCCTGCATTCAGTTGAAAGATCGCAGGCAATAGGTTAGCTTCTACGGTATAGTTTCATTAATAATTTTCCCATCCGCCATTTCAATCGTGCGGTGTGTACGGCTGGCAAAATCAATATCATGGGTTACTATCAGCATAGTCTGTTTTTTTGACTGAACGATATTGCTGAAAATATCGAATACCATATCACTGTTTTTTTTATCCAAATTTCCTGTGGGCTCATCCCCCATGATAATCAACGGGTCGTTTATTAATGCCCTGGCAATTGCTACCCTCTGTTTCTGTCCTCCACTGAGTTGGTTTGGTGATTTGAGAGCTTGTTCCTGCATATCCAATGTTCGTAGGTGTTCCATAGCTCGATGTTCGATTTCCTCCATCGAATATTTAGCGAGTTTAATACCGGGGATCATAACATTTTTGAGAACATTATATTCGTTTAGCAGATAATGGAATTGAAATACAAAACCTATATATTCATTTCTGATTTTTGCTAAGTCTTTGTCAGATTCTTTCTCTAGTGTTTTCCTGTTGATAAATAATTTCCCCTCATAGTCTGTGTCCATTGTGGAAAGAATATACAAGAGAGTTGATTTCCCACAACCTGATTTCCCGACCACAGAAACAAATTCACCATGAGTGATACTGAGGTTAATATCTGATAATACACGAAATTTTACAGGGTCGTAAAAGTATTTATTAATATTTGTTGCTTGCAATACCTGGGTTGAAGCCATGTTACTTGCCTCTGATAATTTCTACAGGGTCAATTCTACTTGCTTTTAGAGCGGGAAGAAGTCCTGCGATTGTTGTAGTGAACATTGCAAATGTAATTCCGATGATGTAATATATCAATTTATAATCCACAGGATACGTTTTAATGGTCGGTAACGATGCAGTTTCAAAAGGAATTACCCCGATAATATTGCTGAGAGTAAATCCGGCTATCAATCCAAATACCCCACCGACAATACCTATAACGAGTGATAAAGAGATAAAAATCCACTTCACATCACTGCCCGAAAAACCGGTTGCCTTGAGAATAGCAATCGAATCCATCTTTTCATAAATCATCATATTCAAGATGTTGTAGATTCCAAACCCGGCAACGATGAGCAGCGTTATTCCAACCGCATACGAAATTATAGACCGAACCTTGCTTCCTGTCTCAAATTGAGAATTTGCAGTCTGTGCGTCAATTGCATCAATGGAAAATTTAGTTCTATATTCTTTTGCCGCTTCCGGTGCCATTGCAACATTTGTCAATTTCACTTGAATATCAGTAATGTATCCTGCTGTTTCTCCTAAAATCATTTGGGCTGTTTCGAGTGATGTATAGCTCATGGAATTATCAATCTCCGCAATCCCAATCTGACTGACGCCTACTATTTTTAAACTCACAAGCCCGCCTCGAATGGTTGTAATCTGAATAACATCGCCGATTTTTAACAGCATCTTATCGGCTAACCCTTTGCCAATAATAATAGTATTACTTTCATTGTCCAAATCAAAAACACTGCCCTCAATTATATAACTGCTCACACTAAACAAATGCTCTTCTGCAGGGACATCAATGCCATTTACCACCCCGGTAATTTCGATAGTCCCCGAGTTGAAAAAAACAGGTGCGGTTACCTTCGGAGCAACATCCACTATCCGAGTGTCTTTCTTTAATGCGTCAATTATTGATTTGCTGTTGTATATTTCTCTTCCTCTATCTTTGGGTTTAATAGAGTTGATGAAATTGGTGCTGTTCTTGAATGCTTCCGACATGATAATCGGCTGTTCGGCAGTTGGTTTAATTTCGTTGTAAAGTCGTACATGGGGAGTGCGGTTGAGCATCAGTCCGTCCAGCAGATTATTCAATCCGTTCATAAAACTCACCAATGTGATGAACATTGCAATTCCGAACGTAACTCCGGTGGCTGCAATTATTGATTGCTTCATGCGCGCTCTAATCAGATTAAGCGCAATATTGACGATGAGGTTGATGTTCATTATGGCTTGTAGATTGTTTCATTTGCCTTCAATCCCTCAATAACTTCCGACTTCTGATAGTCGTTCAAGCCGATTTTTATTTCACGACGTTCATCGTTGTTCACGAGCACATATTTTTTGTCAATGATGTAATTGTTGGGAACGGTGATGACATTTCTCTTGGTTTGGATGACAATATTTGCTTCGACCGTCAGGTTTGGGAATAACTTTTTTGGGGGATGAATAAAATGTGCTTCTACAGAAAATGTCCTCGTCCGTTCGTTCATAATGGGATATACTTTATCAATGACAGCTTCTAAGACTTCACCTTTATAGCTGTCCATTGTTACGTGAGCAATTTGTCCGGTATTTATTTTTACAATATCATTCTCATCAACTTCCAACTCTAATAAAAAAGTATCAGCTTTCCCGATTACAGCCAAAAGAGTTTGAGGTGTTACCAGTTCACCACGCTCTTTCTGGATGTCGTACACCTTACCGTTTATTGCACTTTTAATAGAAAAATCGCTTTGTAATTTTTTATTCAGGTTGTAATTGATATTTGCCCGCTTCAAATCGTTCTGCAATTGAGTTTTGAGCTGTGCCAATTTAGATTTAGCCGATTGATAATTCAACAAAGAATTATCATAGTTTAATTTTTTTTGGTCGAACTCCAATCGTGTGCTTGCACTTTGCTCCCATAAATTCTTTTGCCGTAAATAAAGAACGGAATCTAATTTGAGTTTCTCTAACGCTACATTGACACTCAGTTCAATTTCCTGTAATTTATCCGAACCTTTCCGATTGTTTTCCTCGCTTAGCTCTAAGGCAACACGTGCATTTTCTGCGTTAAGCTCTGAAGTCACATTATCTAATTCGACAATAGTCTGCCCTGCGATTACTGTATCGCCGACCTTAACCTGTATATCTTGGAGTACACCGTTTACAGTTGAATACACATTATATTGGTCAATTGCTTTTACTTTTCCGGATGCATATACAGACTCAGTAATATCACTGCCTGTGACGATAATTGATTCCTTGTTTCTAGAACAGGAAGTAAGTAGAATTAAAATACTTAAGCAGAATGTAAATGTATATTTCATACGGTAAATCTAGTAAGGAAAGATTTGAAAATGTTCAATATCTGTTTGCCACGAATATTGTAAGTAGATATGAACGTTACAAATATACACAATGCCTGTATTGTAAAGACGTAATCCCCAATGCAAGCATTTTATTGTAAAATTTATTTAGAGGTTATTTCGATGCGTTCGATGCAGTAGCAATAAGTTGTTGTTTCGTGTTGCCAGTTGCATTGATAAGAATGCTGCTGTTTTTTAGCCGTATACTATCAGTATTACTACTGTAATTGATTTACTTGCCAATAGTTACCGGCAAGCCCGCACTTTCCCACTTTGTAATGCCTCCTTGCATTTCATATACCTCCTTGAATCCGACTGTTCGCATCCGATCTGCAGCGGCTCGGCTTCTGTTTCCACTCAGGCAGTACACGAAAACAGGTTTCGATTTATCGAGTTCAGCAATTTGCTTGTCGAAATTGTCGCTGTTCCAGTCTATATTTTTTGCATTTTGCAAATGTCCTTCAGAAAATTCACCCGAAGTTCGCACATCAATTAGCGGAGCATTCGGAATGGTTTTCATTTTTGCTGCAAATTCTGTAGGAGCAAGTTTTGTTTTAGAGTTCTGTGATTGTTCTTGCGAGCAGCTATTACCAAACACGGCTAGAATCATAAAACTCATTATAATATATTTTTTCATTTGGTTACAACTGAATATTGGTTAATAATTTGTTCAAGTTTACTTGCTGGTACTACACCTGATTGTCGCCATTTAATTTCTCCGTTTTGGAAAAGAATGAGTGTAGGTACTCCTCTTATTTGGTAACTGTTTGCCGCTTTCTCGTTTTTATCCACGTCTATTTTTAAAATTGTAACTTTACTGCCTAGAGAAGCTTTCACCTCATCAAGTATTGGAGTCATCATTTTACAAGGTCCGCACCACTCTGCAGAAAAATCTACCAATGTGGGCGTGTCGCTACTTATTATTTCTGAAAATTTCTTTGCCATAGTTAAGAATTGGATTGATGATAGAAGAAGTGTTTATTTATTCAATAAAATTTAATGACATACATTTTATATGAGATTACATAGAGAAATATTTGCCAGCTATCAATGTATTTCTTCATATTTAATATCATCAATGATGTCTTGAGTATGCGTTGCATCAGTCGGTGAAGACGTCGTAGTGCAAGATTTTGAACCGCAGCAACCGGTATTTGTAATCGCTTGGAACAAGAAAAATGCCGCTATAAATCCCGAAAAAGTGTCGTGCATTTCAAATGCTTGGATTGCCAGAAAAATGCCCAATCCCAACCTCAGCCAACGCATGAAATGCCAATCAGTAAAAAGAGTTTGTTGTATCATTTGATTTTACCTTGTAAAGATTGCCAACTGCCACCATTGTGAACGTCAGTAAAGCCATTGGATTTCAAAATACTTTTAGCAGAAGCACTTCGCATACCTGACGCACAACACGTGATAATAGGCACATTCTTGTCTTTCAACTTTGAAAGATTGTTGCTTAATTGGTCAACAGCGACATTGATTGAACCTTTGATATGTCCATCGGAATATTCGTTTTTAGTGCGAACATCCAAAATAATAGCTCCACGTTTAACCAAATCGGCATAATCTACCTTATGACCGAAACCGAAAAGGTTTTTTAATGTTTGTAGCATACTTTTAGTGAGTTTTGGATTGATAATAATTTACTTCTAACCATGAGCCGCCATTATAACATTCTAAACCATACTGAGATAAGAACTGTTTCGCTATACCGCTTCGATTGCCGGATGCGCAGCACAATACCAGCGGTGTTTTTAGAAGTTTTATTTCGTCCAGTCGTTGCTGAATTTCCTGTAAAGGGATATTTATGGAACCTACCACATTTCCACCCATGAATTCTCCGGGTGATCGCACATCTACAATTGTGCCTTGATTTTCTTTGATTATTTGTTCAAGATTCATAGTGCTATTATATAATAGTTTGATAATTATGTTATGTTGTTCAATTTGGGAAACTAGTCATTATGTGAGTAAATCAATAACCGGTTCTGCACCGGCAATCACCATGAACCTGTTTCTTTCGGGCTGTTTACTATTGCTTCCAATTCAGACTGTGAGATAAATTGCGCAGAGTATGTACTACCGGAACCGGTAATCTGTCCATAGAAGGAACGCAAATGATTCCTACTGCCTTTGGTAAGGTTATTATAAACGAAAGTAATATCTTGATTGTCCACATTTCTCATAGCATTGTTCAGGTCGTAAATATCCAAGTCTTCGATAGTTGCACCTATTTTGAATGCTTCAAGTAGACTTGCGCTTCCTTGTGTGACTAATTGCGTGTACAGCTTTTGTAGTGTAGTATCTGTAAAAACGCCGACAGCATTATTGCCAACAGGATCGGTCAGGGAATATTTATTTAGTAAAGCCAATACAGCATTTGTATGTGTCTGTTCACTTGATGAAATATTTGAAAATATACTTATATTCCATTTGCCATACAAGGTAACATAAACATCATGAGCAAGTTTTTCTTCTTCTCGCATATAGAGCAAACTTTTCTGTTCATCTGCATTCAAAGTTTCCTTTGGAAATGCATTAATTTGCGAAGATATATCCGAATTGGGTTGCGTCGAATCACTTTTGCAACTTTGAAATAGTGCGCTTGCAGCTATTACGATTAACAGTATCTTTTTCATGGTTGTTATTATAAAGTTTAACAATAATATTTATTTCCGGTTTTTACTTCGATTGCATATCGGTTTTGGGCTTTTCTTTCTTAAAGCTATTGAGCAGTAATCCTCCCATAACAGCACCATACAACGTACTGTTGAATGGCTTGGATGTAATTGCGCAGGTGCCGCTTGAGCATCCTACATAGTAGTAATAAAGATAGCCGCCGATTGCACCTATTACAATCCCAATGATTGTAAGTTTATGCTTAATAATAAAATTCATTTGTTTTACAGTAATGTTGTTGGACAAACATAATCGGAAATTTGAAATTTCCCTGATTCTTTGATTGCATTAAAACCGCCGTTTACATCAATTAAATTGGTATAACCTCTCGATTTCAATATTGAGATAAAAATCATTGAGCGATATCCTCCGGCGCAGTGGACATAGTAGGTTGAGTCTTTTGCTATTTGCGCCATACTGTTGTCTATGTAATCCAGAGGGGTATTAGTTGCTCCAATGATATGTTCTGATTGATACTCGCTGGTTTTCCTAACGTCCAGTATTAATATATCGTCATGTGCAGATTTAACATCGGCAAATTCATCAACGGTAACAGTTCTTATCGTATCAACATCAAAACCCTCTCCAGACCACGCCTTCATTCCGCCTTCTAAGAATCCAATTGCATTATCGTACCCTACTCTAGCCAAACGGGTGATAACTTCTTCTTCCCGCCCTTCATCCGCAACTAACAGTAATTGCTGCTTAATATCTTTAATCAATGTTCCTACCCATACCGCAAAGCTGCCATCAATTCCGATATTTATAGCTCCGGGAATAAACCCTTTGCTGAATTCAGTAGCATTTCGGGTATCAATCACAACCGTTTTTTGGGTCGAAATAATAGCTTCAAATTCTTTGGCTGTCAGGAAATTCAACCCCCGTTTCATTACATCATTAATATTGTCGTACCCGCCAATATTCATTAAAACATTCTTTGGGAAATAACTTGGAGGAGGAGTTAAGCCAATTAATAGCTCTTTGATAAACTCTTCTTTGCTCAAACTTTCGCGGAGTGCATAATTTGTTCTTTTCTGATTCCCTAAAGTATCATACGTTTCTTTGCTCATATTTTTACCGCACGCACTTCCGGCACCATGAGCAGGGTACACAATCAAATCATCATTTAGAGGCATGATCTTATTATGTAACGAATCATATAAATGTGCAGCTAATTTTTCTTGAGTTAAATCTGCAATAACGTGCTGTGCTAAATCCGGGCGACCGACATCACCGATAAACAAAGTATCTCCTGTAAATAGTGCTTGCTCTTTGCCATGTTCGTCAATCATTAGATAGCAACTGCTTTCCATTGTATGACCGGGAGTGTGAATTAATCGTATCGTTGCATTGCCGAGTGTAAACTCTTGTCCATCTTTAGCAATAAGAGCTTCGAATCCTGTTTCCATAGATGTAGGACCGTATACAATAGTTGCTCCGGTAGCTTTTGCTAAATCAATATGTCCGGATACAAAATCTGCATGAAAGTGAGTCTCGAAAATGTATTTGATTTTTGCATTGCGTTTTTTTGCTAAATCAATGTATGGTTGAATCTCGCGAAGCGGGTCAATAATTGCTGCTTCGTTATTGCTTTCGATATAATATGCCCCTTGTGCCAGGCATCCTGTGTAAATTTGTTTGATTTCCATTGTAGTATTCCTTCGAGTAATTATGTATAAGTATTAAGCTGAAAAGTAGGGTTTGAATTGTTTAATAGGTTACTTTTATTCTGTCGTATCATTGTCAAACTTATTCTTGATTGAGTTCGTACTGCCATACGACCTGAATGTGAAGAATCGTTTCATCCCCATATTCCGGAACGTTGTACGGTACATTCTAAAACCTATTTAAGAGTTTGTTACTGCTATTTTTGAAACCACATTTTAAGAGCGATTGCAACAAGCATTACCGAAAACACTTTTCGTAAAATATCCTGAGGAATATGAGGTACAAACTTCGCGCTTATGAATGCGCTGATAAAAAATGCACCGCCAAGAATTAATGCTGTTTTAATATCTGCGTCGCCTGCTTTGTAGTATTGAAATGCAGCTAGTGCTCCTACCGGCATTGCAAGCATCAAGAGAGTAGTTCCTTGAGCCATCTGCTGAGAATAGCCCAGTAGTATAACAAGAGCCGGAATAATGATGATAGCCCCACCCAAACCAAGCAACCCGCTCAATATTCCAGCAACAGCACCAATCAAGACAATTACGGCTATATTGGGGGAATCCATGTTGTTTTCCTTATTATGGATGTAATACCGTTGAAGTATATCGTGGATGAAAACTCATGTAATTTCCTCGTGTCTAATCAAATTAAATTTGATTTTCGATGAGCTTCTTTCATCTACAATTACAAAATTAAGTCAGCAAAAAACAGTAATACGTGACATAGATCACATTGCAGAAATATATAGCTGGAAAGTTAAACAGGGTACAATAACGTTGGTATCGCTAATAGCTCAATGAGAGTCAATAGCAAGGGTGACATCTTGAATTGAGATCAATTGAATATCCTTTATATCAATTAAATACTAGGGGCAATGATGGTGAGGGGTGATACCGGATAAATTTCTTTGGTTGCGAATGAATTGAGTGTAATCTAATAGTGAATGATGGTGGCAATTATTATGGAAAGTACTGGGACAGATTAAATTGCTAAATTTAGTTCAGTCATTCTGAGTTCCTGATAGTCGCCGAGCCGCCTACAAAATAATACAATGACATAAAAAACAAGACAGTTGCCTTCTGTCATTCTGAAGGCGGCTTCGACTGAAGAATCTCCGTAA
>CAZGNO010000035.1:0-37737 GCA_964527785.1 uncultured Chitinophagaceae bacterium | reverse complement strand
TTGGGAATGGATGGGAAAAACTATATGTACCACTTCTTAATTTATATCCGTATTACTCCTGCGGCTTTCTAAGAGTTATCACTTACAGCATCACTGAAGAATCACCGCAAAGCTGTTCTGTCCTGTTTTTGTAGTGCATTACAGAGATTCCTCAGTCGAAGACTCCATCAGAATGACTGCTATACGATAGCTCCAATTTATATTGCCATTTACTTACCTACTTAACCACTGTCATTGTTCGTGTGTCAAAAAACATCCCTGCCTGCAGTACATAATAGTACACTCCAGCATTTAGGTTTTCTGCTGAAATATCTATGCTGTAATTGCCTCCGATAAGTACTTGAGAACCATCCAAGATTGTACGGACAAGCTCACCTGTTACAGAATATACTTTTAGAGTTACCGGGGCTGTTTCTAGAGTGGTAAACTCAATAATAGTTGATCCATTGAACGGGTTCGGTCTGTTTTGCGTCAACGACGGATTCACAGTTGAATATTTAAGGGTTGTGATCGTACATTCCCCGCCGGTAATAAATGGCGAACGCCCCGCAACCGGAATAATGTCAATAAACTGCAAAGAGTCTGTATAGAAATTACTTGCGACTACCCTCATCGGAGAAATTAGTGTGTCAGGTACCGTTACTACAAACTTAAGGGATGCTATTTCTCCTGCCTTCACATCATCCATATTCGTATAATTCAAAGAAATTGAACCAAGAGATGGGACTACTCCAAGAGTTTGGGTAATCGAAGAACTTGCTGAAAGAAATTTTAGTGCTCTAGGATTATAGTTGACATTTACGTCAAAATTCATTGCTTTCAGCCAGTACGTTGTACCTTTGTATGTCGCGGAAAAATCCTTTTCGATATATACCGGAATTGTGACTGTATCACCAAGAGTTCCGGCAAGTGAATCTGGGAATACAAAGTTTTTAGAGAATGCCAAGCCCATCGGAATATCAGGTGCATACCCAGTACCTGCTACGCTTGTAGAATCAAAAACTGTACATGGAACTATTGACCTCGCAATTAGCTCTGACGGAGACTGCAATTCACGCGAAGGACAGAAACGCACAGTGTAAACAATCGAATCACCTACATTCAATACTTGAGTATTAGGCGGAACACTACCGACTATCGAGAGGTCTTTACCCAACCCAGGTAATGAATCAACTACGACAGGTACATCGCCCGTGTTCTTAACTGTAATGGTTCTGTCAGCGCAATCCAATACACGAACGCTGTCGAAATTAACTGTATCAATAATTGTGATTTCCGTTTTCTGCACAATCACCCTTCCTTCATCTGCACCGGCGAGAATCTGGAACAGAATCGTTTGTTCCGTATCAAATGAAATACTGTCCACCGTAATTTGCCTATCGGCTCGCATTCCGGTTTTCGACAGGAATTTGGCAATGACAAACGGCTTGAGTGAATCAACATCACAGAAATTTTTAAGGACAAATTCTGTACCGACCGTTGGGGACGGTTTCGCAGAAATTGACGGCGAATATTGCGTGAAACATTGCGTATTGAGATAATCTGAAGTAGCCCCCACATACCGAAACTCTGTAGTATCATAGCCCAAACGACAGAAAATATCAACCAAATTAGCCGGAATTTGCCGTGTGCAATAAACCGGTACTAATAGAGTATCACACGTAGTTATTTTGAATGTATCTATTTCTATTCTCTTATTATCAAAATTAAAGTCTAATCCAAATGCAGGGGCAAAGCCGTTACCAGTCAGAAAAACAGTTGTATCAATATCAGCGCACGGCTTGCTTACATGTAATAGCATTTTTGCAGTATAGGTTCGATGAGCTCGTGGTTTAAAATCAACTCTTATGCGCAAAGTATCACCCGGACTAAGTGTAATCGGGAAGGTTCTCCCCCTCGTATCGGAGTAAGTAAACACTCGTTCTTCCGGCACAAAGCTTACTGAATCAATAATAACAGGATATTGATCCGGATTTGTCAAAATTGAAGGTATGCTGACAGTTATAATCCTTGGGGTACTGATTGTATCCACCCTCGCCGGCACAAATTGATTGGTAGGTGGAGCAGGTTTATAAATTAACGACCGTTTACCCAATAAATACACTTGGTATGATGCACTCCATCCGCTACCGCTTGCCTTTAAACGCATTTTTGCTGCGCAATTCACAAACTTATCTTCTGCAGGTGTTCGCGGGCAGAATGTGAGCCGTACAGTATCGCGTGTATCAGGCGGGATAGAAAACGGGAACGTTCCGTTGGGAGAATAAGATGATGTCCATTTCCAGAATTGTGGTGTCCCACCGGGTACATTAACACTGTCAATCCATAATGAATCCACCTTCATCTGATGAACAAGCGATTGATTAATCAGCGGCAATTCGCGGGTAATGCAGTCGCATGGCTTCACAAAGCCCCAGTTGATAAGTGAAAGCGGAGCTTCAAGTTGCAAAATAATTCCTCTGGCTTTTAAATTACCGATTGTGCTGATTGAAGTACACGGCGATTCCGAAAAGACCTTTACCTGCCCGTCATACGTTTGCGCAGCCGTAGGGGCAAACTCCAAGACCACTTGAATAGAATCTCGTGGATTGAGTATTGTCATCATAGGGCGACTAGTCGAAATCAACGTAAACCCAGGTGGTATATACAAACTATCTACACGAACAGGCAATGTCGAAATATTTTCAATAGTAATTGAATCTCGTTTCTTATCACCTACCTCCAGAGTTCCATACACAGTTAATGTCGTTAAAGCTAATTTAGGAGTGGCAGATGTGCCAAACAAAGGAGCTGCCCACTGTACATTCTGCGATATATATCTCAAATATGCTCGATCGGCACGGTCTTGAGCAACATCATTCGGTGTATAACGGAAAATAAACCTAGCTGATTTTCCAACAGGAACTGTTATTGAAGTAGGGATTACACTCGGATCAATTATCGTATATCTTCCTGATGGGTCACTGAGTTGAATTTGAGAAATAACCTGATCTGTGTTTACTACATTTACTATATCTAGGGTATCAAGAGCAGACTGACAACCAATCACATTATCAGTCCTCATGACAATCGGCTCATATTTGAATGTCTCGATTACTCCACGTCCTTGTATAGGAATACAATCGGTTGTGAAACACCGTTGCTCAAACAGACACAACTCATCTATATACATTGAATCTTTTATCGGACGGAATGTAATAGGGATAGATACGGTTTGTCCGCTTGGTATAGTAACAGATTTTGCTCCAGTAAGGAAAAACACTTCGCCTGACTTGGGATAAAACGACACTCTCAAATCATCCGGAGCGGTATTTTTAGCAATAACCGTTATCGTTTTTTCTTGCCCTACGATAACATTCCCAAAGTCAGCAAGATTCGTTGACCATTCAACCTTAGCTTCATACCCGCGCCCACTCACATACACTTTGCGGATAATAGAACAGGTAGAGCCCTGAATTCGTGCTCTAATTATCACTGAATCTTTGAAATTACCGGAACGATTTGGAAAGAACCTGAATACATTCTGTTCCTGACCTGTATTCGGCTTTAATACAAACGGAAAGCGAAGTCGTCTTCCTGTAAAACCTGTCGGGATAATTATCGTATCAACCGTCACATCGCGAGAAGTTAGATTCTTCCATGTCCATAATATTGGGTTGCTCAATTGCCCTACGCATTCAGTTCCGAACTTTGCAGAATCCAAGCGGTTTTTCCCGCTTGGGTCATAAAGACCAAGAACCTCCCTAACAACACCACGTATTGGAATTACAACAATTCCGGGACATTTATCATTTGACAATGTTTTGAGAGTATCGAAATAGATACCTGAAGTATCTTTAGAATAGAAACGAACGGTAATATCTATGCACCCGCCGATCGGAATTGTCTGAGGAAATGTAGCAGGACTGACTACTCTGAACATTTGAGGATACCTGACAGTAAACCCGCTAAGAGTGAGCGGTCGAGCAGCACCAACACTGTCACTCTGATTGCAAATTCGGAAGGTAGTGTCTTTGTACAATTGCTCTTGGCACCCGGCATACAGAGTGTCGAAATTAATTCTTGAAGTGGTGTATCGTAGCTCAGTTTGCCGTGTAAGTCGAATAGGAATAAGAATTTCAGTTCCACAAGGATTCGTCGGTGTAATTTTCAAATCGGCAACAATGCTGCCGATAAGAGATGAGTTAAATCGTACTTGAAATGTAACGGGTGTTTTTGTAGCAAGAGACGCAGTATTTTGAGTCAAACTAAATGCAGCAGCATCACGATTATCTATTCTCATCGTAACCGAACTGCCGCAAATAGAAGTATCAGTAATAGTAACATTATATACATCAGAATTGACACATTTGATTGTACCGCCAATATTTGTAATTGAAGCGACAACTGTTTGCGGAACCGTTCGTGTGGATTTTTGGCAGCTTGCTCCTGATTTCATCTCGCCGGTATACCCTTTGCCGGTAGCATCGCATAAGCTTATATTTCCTGCAGCTTCGTTGCATCTGTAATATACAAGCAAGCCCGCTTCATTTCCATTTAGTTCTTTATCTTTTTGACAGAGTAATTCAGGGGCAGTCAGCGCACGGGTCCATACTTTAATTTCGTCCATTTGTCCCTTGAAATTCTGAAAGAGAGACTTGTTATCTGATAACCCGTTGCAGCTTCCAATTTGAAGGGGTACTTTCGATTGCTGTTTTTCATCGGTTGGGCGTAAATATCTGGTAGGATATTGGGTGTTATTGGCAATACCAGAAAGAACACCATTGATATACAAAAAAGTTGCTTGAGTTGCTCCGTCAAACACAGCTGCAATATGTGTCCATTTCCCAAAATATGGTGAGAACGGTGCACGGACAATTGTATTATCCAGACTCTTAAGTTTTGTTCCGTCGCCGTTTACCTCAAACACAAGTTCATCATTCGGGCTTATATACACTACCCATACATCATTCACATCGAATGAAGGTCCCCACAATCCGCCGATAAACTGCTGTTTTCCGTTTACTCTGGTTAAATTTATCCATCCCTCAAATGTGAGTGCAGTTTGAAGCTTATCTTTAACTGAGTACTTTGCAACATCAACATAATGAGTACCCTTATCACTGAATACGGTAAGCGTAAGTGCGGGAGAATTATTACAGGATTTATCTTTATCACACGCAGCAGGATACTGTGCTTTTAACCCGGTAAAAACTGACACAAACAGAATCAAGCTACAGATAATTGTAGAAATTTTCATACTATTAATATCCTTTCTAATTCAATAGGTCGTTATTGTGAAAATCTTTTGCAGTGATTCACGGCACAGATAATTTATACAATATCATTTACCGTTCAATGATAATATTCCCGACTAAATGTCGCCCGCTGATTTTAACCGTACAGAAATAGCTGCCACTTGGGAAAGTTAGCTCAACAGGAATACGTTGTGCGCCTGATTCTAAAATACTGTTAAACACTACTTCGCTGTTTTTTCCTAGTATATCCGTAATAGAAATTTCGACATCGGATTGTTTGGAGAGCTCAAATGAAATTTCAGCGTTTCCGGAAGTCGGATTTGGGGTTATCAATAATTCTTGCGCTGGGAAATCGGGCATTTCTGTAACCCCGGTAATCGGAGATTGCAGTACAGGCAATGCAACAAGCGCCGGGTCATTCAAAAGCGAACGCGTTTCTTCTTTGCTGGCACCGAACCATGTTTGAAGAACATCAGCATAGACTTTCCGATAATCATACTGATACTTAACATCGTTATTATTGTTGAGCTCTGCTAAATTCGGATTCTCTCCGAAAACCCCGCCGTTTACTCGAGTTCCGAATACAAATTGCACAGATGCTGCACCATGGTCTGTTCCTCTGCTTCCGTTCTCACTTGGTCGGCGCCCGAACTCCGAAACGGTCATCCCTACAACTCTATTTGCAAATCCCTGTTGGAGTGCATCACCTATAAATTGACTAATACCGTTTGATAGTGCAGCTAGTAAGTTAGGGTGATTACCTGTTAAATCAACATTCTGCTGCTGAACGTGAGTGTCAAATCCGCCCATCGAACACATAAACACTTTTGATTTTAACCCACCTGAAATAAGCCGTGCAATGAGTTTCATTTGCTGGGCAAACCCTTGTGAATATTCAAACGAGTTCTTACCCTTATCAAATGCATTTTTAACCACTTGCGAATATTTATCGGATTCTAAAGCAATAGTACGGATATAGTTAAATTCATTTGCATACGCAGTTTTTTCGTCCATAAACTGTTCGTCAGGTGAAAGTCCTTGTCCAAGTTTAAAGAATGCATCGGGGTCAGTAAGTGCTATCCCCATATCTCCTTTTTCACTTTGGAATGCAAGAGAAAGTGTACCGCCGATTTGAACACAAAGAGGGTCATCAGGAATTTCTATCGGGAAATTAGTAAGACGGTTGGAGAAATATCGTCCGATCCAACCGTCGGTAAGTCGAACAGCCGGGTCAGAGTTATTAAAACCCGACAGCCAAATATCAGTTGAACGGAAATGCGAAAGATTTGGGTTTTCATACCCGATACCTTGTATAACAGCCAAGCGTCCTGTATCTAACAATCCCATAAATCCACCACTATCAACCTTATTCACAAGAATATTATTCACTAAGGCAGGATGTAGAAAAAAATTAGAATTGGCATATCGTTTGGCTTTATCTTTTGGAACAGCTATATCGGGACGAAGTTTGTAGTAATTATCATCTTCAGCAGGAATAACAGTATTTAATCCGTCGTTACCGCCAAAAAGTTGAATAATAATTAAGATAGCGTCATTCTCAAGTGCTTGTTCGCCTAAAATTCCTGTGGGAGATTTGGCATAGACAGGCATTCCGCCTAATATTTGAGGAGCAAATGCGGCACCTGCGGCTATTGCGGCTGATGACTGAAGAAAGTTTCTGCGTTTCATAGTTTTTGTTCCTTCAAAATATTAGCATAAATGAAAATCGGGAGCTTTAATAAATGCCATCAAGACGGCTTTGATTCCACGCGCGGCAGACGTACCGTCGGTAAGCATTGCCTGCCATTCATATGAGGGTTGCTTCTGCAAGAGTGCTTCTTCGAGGTAATATTTATGCCGTGAAGCAGTTACGGGCTTGGGCAGGAAATATGTTTCAAGTGCAGCAGCCAGTTTATCGGCATCTGTATAATCTGCAAACTGTTTTACAAGATTCAGGAGTTCTTGGTCGGTCATTGCCGATACAATTGCACTTGCAAACTGTCTGCGGTTCGGATAGGTTTTTGTGCTAATCCAACGGTGATATCCTTCCCAGCCGGATACATTCGGAGGGTCAGTCAGTGTTTGTTCCATGCCGGACATTGAACTTCCCGCGTCAGAAACGAACGCTTTGGAAAGCTGGCGTGCAAATCCGACCACATAGTCAACAGGAGTTTTAATTTGTACTCCAACATTTGCTTCGTCGAAAAAATGTGCACTTTTTAATACAGCAGCAATAAGCGGACGAATCTCAAAATCATTTTGCTTGAATAAAGTAGCCATTTGTACTATCATAGCATCATCTGTCGCTGATGGGTTGCTATAGATAAAATAACGGTATATTTTTCGTGAAATAAATTCTGCAGTAGCATCACTGCGAATCTCGAAAATAATATCAATAAGTTTATTGATTTCTTCGGTTTTTACTAAATGCTCGGTATTAGTGTCTGCGTCTCTGGCTACGATACTTCTTCCTAGTACTTGTTTTGAGCCCGAATCATGGTCTGTGGGTCTGAAATACGTAGCATATTCACCGTTTGGCTTGGGTTCATCACTGAACTGCCCAACTCTCCATCCTGTAAGTACCCGTGCTGCTTCCTTTACATCACCTTCGGAATATTGTCCTAAACCGCAGGTGAATAACTCCATGACTTCCCGTCCGTAATTTTCATTAGGACTTCTTTTCGTGTTTAATATTCCGCCAAGATAAACAAGCATTGCCCCATCTAAAGTAATATCTTTGGTGAATTTTTTAAAGTTTCCAAGACGGCTTTCGCGTATCAGTTTATTTTGCCTAAAGAGCAACTGGGGGGGAATATATCCTTCGTCAATCGTAAATTCAGTGGTAAAATGACTGCTCCAAAACTGTGTTAATTTTTCTATAGCCGTACCACTCTCTTTGCGCATTAGCTCTGCCCACCAGCGAATCAAATCAGTATTATATGATCGCCACTGCCCTTCAATGGAATTTTTTGTAAAAATATCGGCACCGGAAGGATTTTCGGTTATTCTATCAACCCATGTTGGAGGTGTAGGAGGTGTTTCATTTCCACTGCCAAGCAACAACTCGACTGCTTCGTCGGCTGTCTTACCAACAATCAGATTTGCATCCGAAACCGTCGGGGCGAATGTTACCCTTCTAAGTAGATGATATGCCTGACTCAATGTAAGCGGAGCGGTATATGGCTCTAATCCTGTAGAAAGAACTGCCCTTTCCGGCATTTCACCGATACCGCTTGACAACCTCTCGTCATTTTCAAACGTAAAAAAAGAGAAAAAGGAACGTCTCTTCATTGTGACCCCCACTAGAAATACTAAAAAAGAAAATGTACGGTAATATCCTTAACAACAACCACAATCAAAGTAACAGATTTATCTGTAAAATGTTACGTAACTGTTTTTTTATTTTTTAACCGGTGTTTTCACTTCCAGTGAAACCGTCCGGCAATAGTAACGCCCTTCTGCTAAACTATTATCATATGGCAGAGTTGAAGCACCCAATCCCTTCACAGAAGAAATATTCGCTGTTGGTTTGAGTGACAAAAGAAAATCACTCACGCTCTCAGCCCTATCAGTAGAAAGCTGGAGATTATGTTCTGCTTCACCTAATTTATCGGTCGAACCGCTGATTGAGCTTACTGATGACGGTTGCATTGCTTCGTTTACGAATTTTTTCATCATTTCTTTGTTTTGCTCGGAAATATCCGATCGGTCAAAATCAAATACTATCAAACTAAGCCGACTTACTTCAAATTGATTACGGGACTTGATAATCGGGAAATAGCACTCAGCAGTTACAACACTGCCGTCCTTTTGAGTGATTGACATTTGTCCACGAAGCGAATCAGTCTGATTAATTTCACGACCAATTTTGGAAGTTTCATCATTCGATATTTCTACGGGAAGCGATGCAGGGGGTGCACCGTCACCTGTTGCTTGTTTTAGCATTGTACCCTTGTACGACATTGAAATATTCCAAGACTGAGCATTCTCAGGGTGAAGCATACTTACTGCAAACACCTGTTTGTTTTGAACCGGAGCAAACTCCAAGAAACGAGAATGAACAACAGGAGACAGCATAAAAGCATCATCAGATGATAATTCACCACGTCTATTTTCTTCAATGCCCTCTTTATATTTTTGATTCGATGGCAATTCGGGAATATCCCTTGTTTGGATAATGAATTGTTCCTTAGTAATTCCCCATGATTGATTTAAAAACGTAGCAACTGCCTGAGCACGTTCTTTTGCTAGGGCTAATCGTTGAGAAGAAGTTCCTAACTCCTTGCCATCAGTAGTACCTGTGATTACAATTTTTCTTTTGGGATTTGCCGCAAGCCGCTTGCCTAACAGATTGAGCATTGTATAATACGTTGGCAAAGTTTCTTTAGGCAATGTGTTTTCAGAAAAAGCATTTTTATCCGGTATGGTTACAATATACCGTTCACGTAATACGCTGCTTGCACTGTCGAAGAAAATATACGGCAAGAGCGGAAATGTCTGGGTAACAATTGTTTCCTGCACCTCGAGCGGAACTGTACTCACCGATTGCAGCACAACCTGAGGCGGCGGCGGCTTCGGAACTTCAACAACAACTACCGGCTCAGGTAGGGGCGGTGGTGGGGGCGGAGGGGGCGGTGGTGGAGGCGGAATCGGCTTTTCTTCTCCAAATTCATAGCGCAACCCAACTCCAATATTCAGTATATTCACTTTCCAATCGGAAGTCGAAACAATTGAACCGATACCATATTGAAAACTTACTTCAGGGTAAATAAAAACTTTCGGTTGCATTTCGAGGTTTACACCAATACCGCCAACAGCAGAGTATGCCGTTCCAATTCCCGAGACAGGACCACTGAAAAGTGTGTGTCTTCGTGTACCGTCCGGAAACAGCACGCCTGATGGAGATGTAATCTCTTCAGTCTGTGTATAGTCTTTGCTAATGAGTGCATTCCCTACATTAAATCCAATACGACCATAAAAAGGAATCCCCTCTACAGGATAAATCTTTGCACCAATATCTAATACGATGTACTGTAACTGTGCGTTATAAACGTGTTCTTGAACTAACGGTACATATTGATTTGTTTGAGGATGGAGTACTTCATACGGAGATGTTTGAGTAGTTAACAAGGCGGGACGGGAACTGTAAACGAGCCGTCCCGACGCTTCTATAAAATCGGGAAGAAGTTTGTAATCGAATGTTATTCCTGCAAAATATCCTGACGATTGCCCTTTGGAAAAAACCCCGCATTCATCTGAACCATTGAGTACTTGAAGTGATGTAGAATTCCAAATTCGTGAGTAACCGCCAATTACTCCAATAAAGTAATCTCCCCTCAATTTCGGTATAGAATCAATTTGGCTCTCCTGTGCAAATACAGGTAAAGTACAAAGTGTAATAGAAAGAATATAGACGGTGTACAGTAGCTTCATAAGCAAAATTAATATTATGATTGAGCCAAGAATTGAGCAAACTTAACGAAATTTATCATAGTCCAAAAGCGGTGTACAAAAATAGTACGCATGAAATATTTATCTTACGAACCAATAAGCAGATTTGTAGGATAAGGATACAAATTATTAATTTATTTATCCATACATATCTGCAATGCTGTACTTTTATTCCAATTCAATTCCTTTGAATTGGCTACTGCCCCACTAAGAGATACGGATAATGTTTTATTGGCATAAAGCAGAATTGATAAATAAGTACAGCATATCCGAAAGCACCGGAAATTACATTCGGTGCACTGACAGCAGATATAGAATCTAATGACAAACAGCTTATCGGACGTTTTCGCAATAACATTGGTAAAAAATTTTAGATTATTGGCTCAGCCGACAGGAGGAGAGTATTCCGGAGGTTTTAGCCGCTAGATTGTGAAAAATATGTTGAGTTAACGAATAGAACAATTTCGTGTGAAAGCGATGGTATGTACAAGGGGGTTTATATTCAATGTTGAATAGGTATTGGCAGAAGAAGTACAAGTTAGAATTGATTGATGAGTGATTTAATATCGAAGTTCTTTAGATCTTCTTCATTGAGACTGCATGATGCTAAATAATAGCAAAGGAGAACAATATGTTCGCCTTTGCTATTCAATTATCGAGTAGATTGCAAAATAGATTTTACCAATTTATCTACGAAATTGTCAATAATTCCTTGACTACAATCATAGCTTCACCAATCGGTACAATTCTTCTCTCGCCAGTTTTACGGTGTTTCAATTCTACATTTCCGGCTGCCAAGTTTTTATCACCTACAATCAATTGTACAGGCATTCCCAGCAGGTCAGCATCATTGAATTTAACGCCGGGTGAAACGTCACGGTCATCGAAAAGTACATCTATTCCGGCTGCTTTACATTCATTTTCCAGTTGAGAACATACATTTGTCACTGCTTCCGATTTTTTCAAACCTAATCCAAGCAAATGCACCTCGTATGGTGCAATCGAACGTACAAATACAATCCCCTTTTCATCATGGCTCTGTTCTATAAAACACGCCATAATTCTTTCTACACCAATTCCGTAGCTTCCCATGATAATAGGATGTTCAGTTCCCGTTTCATCGAGGAACGTTGCTCCGAGTGCCTGTGAATATTTTGTTCCAAGTTTGAAAATATGACCTACTTCGATTGCATTAACTACACGAAGTTCTTTACCACAACCTGTCGGACATAATTCCCCTACTTTCACCGTTCGAAGGTCATAGTAGCCGGCAATTGTACAGTCACGGTTCATATCTATATTCTTGAAATGGAATTTATCGCGATTTGCGCCACTTACCAAACCGTTTGCATTTTCAAGTCGTTTATCCGCAATGATACTGATTGGTGTTTTAAGGTTTATCGGACCGATAGACCCTGCGTGAGCTCCTGTCAGTTCGTACAATTCACCCTCTTCCGCTTGCCGGATATTCGTTGCTTTTAGTGCCGTTTGCAGTTTGGATTCGTTCAAAGAATCATTGCCACTCATCAAAATTAAATATGGTACATCATCTACAAAACACACTACAGATTTTGCACAACGTTCTTCAGGAATTGAGAATTTATTAATCAAATCATCAATTGTTCTTGCTCCTGGTGTTGGGAATTCCTCTACATTCCGGTTCTCATCCAAACGTGAAACAGATGGAACTAATGATGTTGCGACCTCAATATTTGCTGCATAGCCCGAATCATCGCAAACAGCACATGTATCTTCACCGAAGGGTGATTCAACCATAAATTCCTGCGATGCACTCCCTCCCATCGCACCAGAAGATGCACCGACTACAAAAAATTTTAAACCACAGCGAGTATAAATATTACTATATGCCTGTTCGTGTTTACTATAGCTTTCATCAAGTCCTTCCCATGAATTATCGAGTGAATAGGCATCCTTCATGGTAAACTGCCTGCCGCGAAGTACACCTGATTTTGGACGTGGTTCATTACGGAACTTGGTTTGAATCTGATACCATATTTGCGGCATATCACGATATGATTTGATATGCTGTCGGGCGTGAACCGTGATAATTTCTTCGTGCGTAGGAGCGAGCACCAGACCTTCGCGGTTTTTAATGTGAAACATCACATCCCCCATTGCTTCCACACGCCCTGTTTGCTCCCATATTTCGATTGGATTGAGTGCCGGAAGATGAAATTCCTGTCCGCCGATTGCATCCATTTCTTCACGAATAATATTCATTACTTTTTTGGCTACACGATAGCCGAGCGGTAAGAATGAAAAGATACCGGCTGCCAGCGGACGTACCATTGCAGCCCGAAGCATAAGTTGATGTGAAGGAATTTGCGCCTCGTTTGAGATTTCTTTGAGGGTTGGAATGAAGAGTTGTGATTGGAGCATAGTTATACTTTCGAGTGAAATGATATTATTTATGTTACATTACTATATTTACTAATATTTTGCTGTAATAATTGCAAAATTACCGATTTTTCCATTGGTAGAGAACCCTTACTGCTTCATTATTTCAATAAACAGCCCCTCCGCCTCCGCCAGAAGTTGCCCGCTTTCATCCCTTATTTCACCTTTCACATTGTGTTTTCGACCATTTACTGACGTTATTGCCCCTTTAAGATGCAAACGTTTACCGATTGGGGTCGGCTTTCGGAAATGAACGTTGAGATTAGCCGTCGGTGCTTTTACTGCCATTCCCGATAATACTTTTCCCATCACTTCATCCAGTAGTAATGCTACGTAACCGCCATGCATTATACCAAGTGACCCCTCGAGACGTTCATCGGCATTGAGCCACGAATCGGCAGTCATACTCTCTGAATTGTAGATAAACGAAAGATGAAGTCCGTTCCGGCTGTCCTGTCCGCACCCTACACACCGATTTCCCGCACGGGGACGAAGAATCTTCCGGTTTGTGAACGGTTCAATGGGTTCGATTACCCACTTGAATTTTTCAGTAGGTGCTTGATAGCTGTAATAATCTCCAAACGGTTGAATCCATTCTGAAAGCTCCATCACTATTTGTGTAGAAAGCCGACCGACCTTGCCGACAGGTGCTAAATGATAGAGTACCCCATCAGTTGAAAACCGTAAATTTTCCCTGCTAAATTCAATAGAAAGAGAATCCGCATAGCTCAATTTGTTCTCATGTAAACTCTTAAATAGTATTGGAGTATCTAATGGTTGTACAAAATTTTTCTCGCGCCCACAAAGCGAAATGTATGGATATTCGCGATGCTCTCCGGTATCATTCGGTTTCAATCGCATATAGAAATAGTCTATATACTCTCCATCATCAATTATAGAGTTATCATGGATAAGATTACCTCGCAGGTCAATTGTATAAAAATACTCACGATCCATATTTAATATCTTTTTTTGAAACATTTTTGAACAAATTTACCAAACATTCGTCTATGCCCAGCAATAAAGTCGTTCGATATTCTTCAAACCGATTTGTACTATCAGCATAAATTCTATGCTTTTCTGTATTTTTGAAAAAATTGACAATATTCATTACCCATTTATAAGGTCACATCATGCGTTCTCAGCTTTTTTCCTGTCGCTTCAATCCTATAATTTGTCCGTTTGTTTTGAGAATTATGACAATCGGATTGTTTATTCATATTCCTTTGTCAGTACAAGCAGGTGAAGCCAAACAGCTTCGCTACAATCTATTACCCGGTGAGTCGGTTTCGTATTCAACAACTACCGACCTAAAGCAAACTATAGGAGAAATGCAATTTAGTATGGGAACTTCTATTTCTACGAATGTTGATACTAAAGTTGATGCAATTGATAACAACAATTCAACACTTAGCGTTTCCTATCGAAATACAAAAATAACCACTTCAGGAATGGCTATGGCAGGGATTTCCGACGGAACAACAGATTACGAAGAATTTTCAAATAATAACGAGTCACTTACTCTCTCAGAGAGAGGTCAGATTATTACACGAATGCTGAAAGCATCAAAGAAATCCGGTAAGCTCAATCCAATGGAACGAAATGCCCAAGCAGCAGTAAAGACACTTGGATACCTATTCACGGAATTTCCGGAGAAACCGCTCAAGGTTGGTGATAATTGGGTAATAACACGTAACGATACTACCGGTAATAAAAATGAGAATCAAATAATTTCACTGGCTAAGATACAATATACACTGGCAAACTATACTGATACTCTAGGAACTCCGTGTGCGGTTCTGAAGTGTCGCTCACTTACATCATCAATATCCGGTTCGATGGAAATGATGGGTAACTCTATGAATTTCGAGGGTGACGGTTCACTTATTGGGAAGGTATATGTGGAACTTGCTACAGGAATGACACTTACCTCTACAATCAACAACCAAATAGAGATGAGAATTAGCATGGGTGGGCAGGACGGAATGATTATGCCTATTTCTGTTGACACTCACAGTACAATCAATCGTATGACAACCGCAAACAAATAAGAATAAACACATTAACAAATAAATTATTATGAATTTTATTTCTCTAATGAAGAATCTGCTCTGTGTGGTTTTCGGCGTTTTCTGTTTGTTTGCCTTATCTTCACAATCTCTTGCACAAACCACCTCAAAAGACGACAAATCAGATACTGTCTGTTTTCACTATAAATTTTTGAAAGGTGATTCTCTTCTCTATCGGCTTGTCTCACAAGACAGTATCGTTTTTCCGGTAAAAGATGCTGTAGTAAAGGAACGTGTAGAAATCTATATGATAATTTGTGATTCAATCGGTCAAAACGGACATTATTATCTGTCACAAACAATGGTGGACTATGCTTCAAAGGAATCTTCCGGGTCAATTCGAGACCAAGTTCGACTCAAGTCTTCTTGGCTCAAACGAAAGGTATGGTTTGAGATAGATTCTTTGGGCAACCGCTATTCGTATGGCGCTACAGATACAACCAAAGCCGATGTATCTCCCGGTGGTGCTTTTCAACCAAATTTATTTTTTCCCTTTAAGGAATCATGCAAGCGTTCTAATGAATCATGGATTGTGAAGTCTCTCGACGAACTTCCCGAGAACTCAATCCCTCCTGCACTCCGTGAACAATTATCTTTATTTCGAGTTTTGCCTGATGTTGATACTCTCGGGCAGTTATGTAATAGATTTCAATATACCCTTACAGGTCAGGGTAGTGTTCGGATACCATATACAACAGGACAAATGCTTCAAACTAATTCTGTGATTGCACAATTCGGAATAATGACAATCAGTAAAGAGGATAATGTCCCTGTCCATTTCTTTGCTACAGCTGAAATAAAACTTACAGTTAAATCACATGACGGTAAGGAGCTAAAAGGAACACAGTATATAAATTCAAACTTTAAACTCGTTGAATTTCATTCATCGAGATTTGATGGAGGAATTAAGACATTTAAGAAATCAACTCCTACACCAACGCAAGTCGTGACACCACTGAAAAAAGATACTGGTAAGAAGAAAAAATCTAAGAAATAAACAATTTTTCTAAAATTGAAATTGCTTTTTATAAAAACACCCTCTCTTACAATTATCATGTAAGGAGGGTGTTTTTTGTGTAAGACAATTTGCTGAATTATTACATTATACGGATATAAATTAAGAACAAGAACAACTTTTTTTACGTCATGTCGGTTGTTTACTGCCATACATGGATTAGTCATAAAATCAATTATGGGTCAGGTCGGTTGCTACAACCGACCTTCCTGCTAAACGTATATACGGAAAGGCAGTTGTAGCAACTGCCTTGACAACATCGTTGTTTTTTTCTTTATTAAATATCAATGCACAGCTGTATACAACCGACCTTAACAATACCAAATATGGTGAGTAATGATAGTCGGTTGTAACAACCGACTTGACTTGTGAATAATACTTCTTAATCTATATCCGTATTATGTTACCTCTGAATAACCATCTGCAATGTTCGTTCTTGAGTAGGGGTTTGCAGATGTAAGAAGTATGTTCCTGTACCAATATCGCTTACATCTAACCGAACCGAACACAACCCGACCGCAATTTCTCTGTTGATAAAGGTTTTCACGGTTCGACCATTCGCGTCAATAAGGCGAAGTCTTGTTATTCCCTTTTCAATAATTTTCATTGTAAGGTCAGCAAAATTACCTACAGGGTTTGGAGCAAGCGGTCCAAGTTCAATTTGCTCGAATTTTAGCTGCTTTCCAACATTGGTAGTAGTATCCTTTCCGCCCCCATCGGTCGTTGTGTCTTTCCCACCGCCATTAGTCGTTGTATCCTTTCCACCGCCATTGGTCGTTGTATCCTTCCCACCGCCATTAGTTGTCGTATCAACCGGTACATTGGACAGAAGATGGAATTCACCGTTTTCTATGCTAACCAGAACTGTACCACCCACACCTTTTATTGTGTCGGCGACAAGTGAAGTAATCGAATCTATACTTGGCTTTGAACGGAATAAATAGCGAATTTGAGTATCTTGGAGGACTATCGGAAAATTAAGTTGAACTGAATGATTTCCGTTCACAACACTTACCCTAGGTGTATTGCCGATTGGCTCAAGCAATGCTCCGTTATACCGAAGATTTCCAATAAATCCGATTGCCTTTGATTCAGTCAAATTCTTAGATTTTGTCATAACAATTGGAATTGAAACTGTGTCACCTGATTTAGCGGAGACATTCCCAATCCGAAGTGTTGCTGTAGCTACCGCAGGGTTATTACCACCTGAGGATTCAATTCCCCTGCCCCATACTGCTACAGATATTGGTGATGCAGTCCCTTCAGGTCGAAACACTATTTCTGCATATTTATATCCCTTGCTCTTTGGAATAAATCGAATAGCTACCCTCACTGTTTGATCGGGTTCAATCTTCATTGGCTTGTTATCAATTATCCAAAAATTATCTGGGTTCAAGCCGCCAATTTCAACCATTGGTATTGTCACAGGAACAGATGACTTGTTGCGAACCATCAGAATTGCAAAAGAATCTTTCATTCCCCCTGTTTTAACATTCCCCATATTTACAGTGTAAGTAAGAGCCAAGAATGGAGAATTTGGAACGCCCTCACCAAAGAGTTGCATTAAGGCAGGAGCTCTTTTACCTCCAAAATCAAAGTTCAATCCACCACCGCTTCGACCAATATCCTTTGGAGCAAACCGTATGTCAATTTTTATAGAATCGCCTGCAGCAAGTATTAAGGTATTCGCAGCTCCAATGAATGAATAGTCCTCGACATTAGGACCGGTAGGACTTATGGAAACAGTTACCGGAGTTGAGCCGTGATTGACAAGCATATAATTTTTAGGGAGAACCTTCTCTGTTCCTACATCCACCTGACCAAACAATGCGGAAGACCCTTTAATTTCTACTGAATCAGCCATACCCTCACCTGTTAAAGTTCTGGTGAGAACTTCTGCTTGTGTAAAGATTTTGATTTGGGCTGATTTAAGTCCGGCTGAGGTCGGAGTAAATATAAATTCACCAACTTTCGTTACTCCTACCGGAACAATAATCGGGTATTGTTGTTGAACAACGATAAATTCAGACGACTTTACATCATCAACCAACACAAGCGAATCAATACGGTATGGGAAAGTACCTGTGTTGCGCATATAATCAACGATGACCGTATCTTTTGAATCCCCTACAAAAACCTGCCCCATATCTATGTCAAGAGCTTGAGGAGTAGGCATATCTATTGAAAAAACCTGATCAGACGCATCCGTTTGAAGCGGTGGAATATTATCTGTTTGAAAATTCCAAACTCTAGCTGTAAAATCCCTGCTTGAAGTAGCAAGACGGCTTCCGTCAAAATTCCAAGCCGCATGGGTAATGCTTGCTGTTTGCCCGGTCAGAACCAAGTCCACTTCTCCGCTATACGCATTCCAAATCCTTGTTGTAAGATCTGCACTTGAAGTTGCAATTTGGCTGCCATCGGGACTCCACCCCAAACTATAAAATACACTTGTATGCCCTGTAAGTTTATGTACTATTTTCCCGTTTTTAACATCCCAAATAATTCCGGTGTAATCATCACCAACAGAAGCCAGCCATTTGCCATCAGGACTCCAAGCAACCCTCCAAACAAGCTGATTGTGTCCAACAAGAGAATGTAGCTCCGTTCCTGTAGTTGCATCCCAAATCTTTACAATACGCTCATCGCTTCCGGTTGCGATTTTCTTCCCGTCGGGACTCCATGAGATATGTCGAATTCCTTGCTTATGCCCGGTAAGATTTCTAATCAGAGTTCCTGAAGAAATATCCCAGATACTTGCCTCATTATCAAATGAACCGCATGTTGCAACACTACGACCGTCAGGACTTATTTCTGCAAAGTCAATGTAACTGTTACTACCCTTTAGCTTCTTAATAAGACTACCCGAAATTGCATCCCAAATGATAACCGAGCCATCCATACTCGAAGTGAGTATTGTTGTGCCTTGCTCATTCCAATGTACTGATGTTAATACTCCTGTATGACCTGTTAATGTGAGTATTTTACTACCTGTTTCAGCATTCCAAATAATTGCCGTTTTATCACTGCTGATTGTTACAATTCTATTTCCTTCAGGACTCCACTTCAGTGCATCAACTGAACTTGTATGCCCGGAAAGTGTAAACAATCTTTTACCGCTTTCGGCATCCCAGATAATTGCAGTTCCATCCTTACTTGCTGTTGCAATTTTGTCATTATCGGGATTCCATTCTACTTTCAAAACATAATCGGTATGCCCAAGGAAATCAACAATCTCTTTGCTTCCCTGTAGTTGTTTACCCATTGTCTGTGAAACTCTTACCCTGTACTGAGTACCTATTTTATTTGGTAATCTGTAATTATATTCCAATCCGCTAGCTTTAGTAGTAATTGTTGTCCATGTTTTACCATCATCATCACTCAATTCCAAAAGAACTTCATCGGTAGCTGGTATTCCGTTCCAACGAAGAGTGTCGTCGCTTCCTGCAGCAAGTTTTTCCCCGTTATTAGGATACGAGAGGATGAGTTTACTCGTTTGTGGTCCGGGTTTTTTATTTGAAAATCTGCTGGCTGCATAATATACCTGTTCGCAAATATCAGTTTCAAATATGAATTGAGTCCATGTATAGCTACTGTCTTTCGGCGTATATCTGACAGTCAGTGTTTTGCTTTCGTTTGGGGCGAGTGTAAACTGTTTGGGTGAAATGTCATACAAAGGGTCGCTCGATACAATATTTGTTACTGAAAAACCCGATAATGAAGCTGTTACTGTTATCGTTGTGTCGTGTGGCTGCCCGATAGGTGAAGGGGAATTGTAAAGAATGTTTTTTGGAGAAAACTCTAATTGAGCAATTTTGGATTTATCTACAAAATAAGTCAGATTGGGTGCTGATGATTGCCATTGCAGCGTAGCAATATGGTTTCCGTCTTCGCATGGAGAATTACTTCTCCATACTATTTCGCACGGCTCGCCAGACTGACTTGTTTGCAGCATTTGCATATAAAGTGTTTCGGCTTCTTGCAGCGAAGTAACATTCTCAAAATACTGCCCTCCTGTTTGAAATGTAATATCTTTCAATGATTGCGGGCACGGCAATCCGAGAGTAACTGCAAATATTATACACGACTGATTATTTGCTTCTAAAACAATTGCACTGACATTCGGCTCAAAATTTGGCTGCCCGTCGGTAATGTAGATAATAATTTTCTTATACTTTGAGTTTTTTGAGATTTGCAAAGCCCCTGCAAACGGCTTGAATAACCCCATATCGTAATTTGTTCCGCCATGTGGTTTTAAAGTAGTAAGCGAAGTGAGCAGTTTTTGTTTGTCTGTTGAAAAATCTTGATTTATAAAATTATAATCATTAAAAGTACCGATAGCTCCTTCGCTTAATCCCTGAGGGATACCGTTAATCCATGCAGTAGCCGCAGTTTTAGCAAGTTCAAGTCCGGTAATACCTGTATATGCAGTTGACATCGAACCGGAGATGTCAAGCATAATTACCGATGAAAGAGCGACCGGTTCAGGAGCGGTTGCGCATTTCACCGTGAGTATTGTCGCCAATTTTTTATTATCTGTTAATGATAAATCAGCAGCAGTCAGTTGTATGGGATTGTTTTGGTTGTCGAAAGCGTTAAACTTCGCCCGTACGGTTGGGAATTTGCTGTTATCTATATCAAAGAATCTAAGAGATTGGGCATATCCAGAGAATGAAGTGAATATGGTCAGTGAAGTTATGAGTAGAAAAGGTAAGAAACGTTTCATTTGGTTTAAATATAGATGATGAAAAATGTTGGCACGGAATAATTATATATTTACCATTAATCATGAATACAATATGCAATTTACGATTCTAATTCGACATTTGAAAGAACGCCATGTTTATTTTTTTAATAATACACAAACGGCTGCCCTCTACAGTATAGGAGCAGCCGATTCTAATTAAACAATACCGAGTCCTATTCACCATCAAACTTCACAACTTTATAATATTTAACATTGTTATTTGATTTTACCTCTATATAATATGGACCATTAGGTAAATTGGAGATATTCATTGAAAGTTTACTTTGGTCTTTGAATACACTCGCTGCTACTTTCTTTCCATGAATGTCAATTACAGAAACGTATGCGTCATGCTGTATGGTTTGCATATCAATTTCAAACTGACCTGTAGTAGGATTTGGATACACAGGCAGAGTACTCTCTGGATTCATTACTTCTACACTCGTTACTTTTACATTAAAACATAGTGATGTGTCTCTGCATCCGTTTTGCATCACTTCTACAGCAAACAGCCCATCTGAACTTGGCTGGAATTCTTTCGAAGTAGCCCCCTTGATTGCTTGATGACCGTCGGAACAGTCTAACCACCGGTAACTTACATTTTCTGCATTTGCTCGAAGTTTATTTACAACTTGGGTTACAGAAGTATCTACTATCGTGAGTACAATTGCCTGGTTTTTAATTACTGAAAATAGTGAGCCGTTTCTATAAGCACTAAGATTCAATGTATATACTCCCCTCAATGATAGAAATGTTGAGTCTGCGATCTTGGTCGAAGCAAATTTAAATGCTGTTCCTCCATTGGTAAGCTCCCATCGAAGAGAATCCACCTGATCGCCGGTATACCTGAAACTCACATATGATGGTTTGCATAAGGCAGTTTGGTCGAGTATAAAAGTAAGTTTAGGGGGACCCTGTTTGAAAATTATAGTGTAGTCTTCAACTTCCCCTGTTCGGTTTCCACATGGATCAGGATTCTCATTCCAAAATTGGCTGCGTACTCTCATTCTTGTCGTGTCCTTGGCAACTGAAATTGGTACAGAGAACGTACCATACGCTTTGTGATTTGAATCCAACTCCGACATATGAATCTGTTCGTTTTTCTCGAAGACAGCATTATGATTATAGTCTATCCATGCAGAGACGGTATCCTGTTCCCAGTGGAAATTCATACCAATTTGAAGTGTGTAGGCAGAGTCGGTTACGAGTTCGATTGTTTTCTCTGTAAAATCACCATACTTTTCATTTGCCGATGAATTAGAGATTCCTGCAAGTGAAACAAAGTTGATATAATCCGCTGTAGTATTGTCAGCACCTATTGCCTCACAGTATTTGAACGGGTTGATTGTGTACATATACTTGTACGTCTCCGTTGTATCGCGGTTTACCCCGATGGCAAATACTTTGAAGAATATTTTCGTTCCTGTCGAAAAGTCAGGTATTGGGGATATGGATTCATACGTACTGTCTTTGATATTCTTCATTACAATTGAATTTGTAAAAATCGGTACATCCTTTGACCATCGTATGAATACTTCAGAGAGTTTTTCGTTGTATTTTACTGTAGCTGTTACCGTTATTGGTACTTCTTCCACCGGTTGATTGTCCGTAGGAAGCGACGACGTTGTTACCATTGGGATTGCAGGATATGTGTTTCGACCTGCAAGAGGATATTCCCACAGTCCCCTTCCCCATGTTGCAGCACGAAGCGTGTTAGTCCCATATTGAATTTTCAAATCGTTAATTGATACATTCGGTAAGTTCGGATTGTAGAGTTTCCATTCGGTATCATCCATTGACTTGTAAAACACACCAATCTCAGCCCCAAGATAGATATTGGAAGCATCCGAATGGTCAATTACAACAGTATTAATTGGCATATTATAAAGGTTGTACGTTATATTCTGCCAGCTCCAGCCAAAGTCGCGTGAGATAAATACTTTTGAACTGTCTTTCTCATAGCGGTTGTAGGTAACGATTATCGTATTGTCATCTTTGGGGTCGAAAGCAATATCTGTAATATTATAATTTGGCAATCCTTTTACTCTTATGAATGATTTGCCTCCGTCGGTAGATTGCAATAGGTTTGCACCGGATGCAATTAGCATATTATCAGAGCTGTTTTCAGCAATTGTTGCTTCGCTGAGTGAACCGATTGTAGTCGGTCCCAAATTAGTCCATGAAGTGCCGAAATTCTCACTCTTATAAACAGAATCTGAAAAAGAAAACACTTTCATGTGGTTATTCGGGTCGAATAGAAGCGGAGCAATCCACGAAGCGTTTTTCTGTCCGGGAGGTGTTACTATATCTCCGCTTTCTGCTCCATTTTTACTGCGTCGTCGCCCTCCGTTTTGCCAGCTTCCAATCATCCAATCTGCATTAAGCGGGTGAATAATTCCCTCCATACCATCCGCACCATAGATTTCAAGCCACCCTTTTTCAGTAAGCAAACTCTGCCCGTTGTCCTGCGAACCGCAAATATTTCTATACGTATTGGACTGACTCGTACCCAACGAATAATTTTCTCGAATACCCACTCCTTCACTCAGGCGACTCCAAGTATTTCCACCATCAGTGCTTTTGGTTAGATACCCGTCTGTGCCCAGGTAAAAAACACCGCCGATACTACCTGCTACTCGTAAGTCGGCATGAACATAGTTAAGCCCGTTGAACGGGTGTTCCTGACTCAAAGCCCACCATGTTTTCTGATTAAAAGTTGATCCGCCATCAGTACTGACCACCACATCAATACCACCGTAAATCATGTTATTTTGGTTAATGTCATTCACAGCGAATGCACCATTGCCGGTTTTTGGATTAGAAAGGTAAGTGAAATTCAATCCGTTATCAATAGATTTCCATATTCCATTGCTTGAGGCGAAGAAAAGACAATCGGGGCATCCATTACTCACTGACAGATTGACCGTATTATTGTCATTGTTACCTGAGATGAGATTAGATTTAGTGAAAGATTGCCCTTTATTCGTGGAACGCATCACATAGCTCCTATTAGCTCCGGTATATTCGTAGATATACACGATGTTCGGGTTAGTCGGGTGAAATTCTATTTCGGAAACACCGTTGTTAATTACTTTTGTCCAAGTGCTAAGGTTATCAGTAGAACGGTAGAGTCCATCGTTTGCACAAACAAATACCATATTGTCGGCATATGGGTTGTAAGCAATCTCATTTATAGCGAAATTACTACCAAGCCCTCCCTTGCCGAGAACTGTAGGATTAAACTTAGTACTTTGCCAAGTAAGTCCGCCATCAGTAGAATTGTAAATGCCATGCGTAACACCATTGCCTGCATTCCTTACATTGATAAGTACCAAATCAGGATTTGTCGGAGAAACAGCAATGGTATTTACACCACTTGCAAATAAAAAATCAGTAGTGCCCACCCATGATTTTCCTTCGTCTGTTGAACGCCAAAATCCACCACTCCTCGAACCAAGATAAAGAAGTTTAGGATTCTTTGGGTCTACATAAAAACTCTCAACCCTCCCTAATCCGGGAGCGTAATGCCCTGATATTTTATCAATGGTATATGGTCCTAAATCTTTCCATCCGTTCTCACCAGCAGTCGGTTGAAATAATAAATTATTATTATTATTACGTAGAAAAGATATGTATGCTTCTTGTGCAAAGTATGGAGAAACAGTACTTCGATTGCCTGATGGATAAAAATGGCTCTCGTTTGCATATTTCCATCGTTGGTAAGGTGCGTATCCCGTTCCTTTTCCTTTATCTCTATTTGCAAAATACGCGTCTGCTTCTTTCACTACATCATAGAAATTTACCGAAGGGTCGTTCATCATCCGCAGATATGTTTGGGCATTAGCGGAAAAAGACAACATTACTACACTGAGGGTAGTTAAAAATAAGATACGTTTCATTCTGATCCTTTTAAGGTTGTTGGCATTTGTAATGTGTTAGGACTGCATTTTCGCATTAATTTTAACAGGTAAGTAAAGGGATAAAATAAATTGTAGTAATCGTATTGCTGTCATTCTGATGGAGTCTTTGACAGAAGAATCTCCGCAATGAACTACAAAAACAGGACTTAAGCAACTTTCCTGAGATTTTTCACTGACGTTCAGAATGACATGACCGAATGTATCAGTTTATACTGTTCAAACACTTAATTAATCGGTTGTCTTACTTTTTTTCATTGGGGAATGTTTGACATCATGGGTTTCCTTTTCTTCAATATCACTTGCTTTATGTAGTTTTTCCAGGCATTTATCAACAAGCCCGAAAAGAGTTCCGTCAGGATAGGAATAATCAGGTTTTATTTCACCGGCTGGTAATCCAAGCATCCGCATTGCTGCTTGCTCAATTGTTCCTACCGGATAAATGTGGAACATTCCTGCACGAACTTGAGCAACAATATCCTCCGGCAGCATTAAATCCTGAGTGTTTTGCATTGGAATTACCACTCCCTGCTCACCTGTTAAACCGCGAATTGAACAAATTTCAAAAAAACCTTTAATCTTTTCATTAACACCACCTATCGGTTGAATATCACCCTTCTGATTTACAGAACCGGTAATTGCCAGTGATTGCTTCACGGGAATTCTGGATAGAGCCGATAAAATAGCTATAATCTCAGCAGCAGTTGCAGAATCTCCGTCAATTCCGCCATAGCTTTGTTCGAATGCAATTGCGCATGAAAGAGTAAGCGGTCTCCTTTGGGCAAACCGTTCAGTCATAAATCCCGTGAGAATCATTACCCCTTTGTCGTGTGTACTCCCGCTTAACTCCACTTCCCGCTCGATATTTACTATGCTTTCTTCTCCTACTCCGACTGTAGCTGTAATTCTGGCTGGCTTTCCGAATGAAATCAAACCGGTACTATACACAGTAAGACCATTTATTTGCCCCACTCTCTCGCCCGAAGTGTCAATCATCAATGTTTCCTGAACTATCTGCTCCTTGATTTTCTCGTCAAGCATTTCATTGCGTCTTCTGCGGGCGTTCAGAGCATTTTGTACATCTTTTTTTGAGATGAAATTCGAGTTCTTAAGCCGTGCATGATAGGATGATTCGCGGATAACATCAGCAACATCACTAAATTGCAATGTAATTTTACTTTGAGTTTCGGTGTGTTCAACTCCCCATTCTACAATTGCTGCAACCCCTGTTTTATCGGCATGAAGCAAGTTTTCACTATCACAGATTTTATGGATAAAATGTGCGTAATATTGTATCATTTCCGGTGTGCGTGTAGTTTCATAATCGAACTCCGCATTTACCTTGAATATTTTTTTGAAATCTTCTTCTGAAAAATAGAGTGCACGATAGAGGTCTTCGTCGCCAATCATCACTACTTTTACATTCAGTTCTATCGGTTCGGGCTTGAGGAGTGTTTGAGAAATCGTAAAATATGAGTCCTGCGATTGAATTTCCAATTTTCCATACAGCAACACTTTTTTGAGTACTTGCCATGCACCTTCCTCTCTGAGTAAATCAAGAGCATTCACCACCAAATATCCTTGATCGGCTTTGAGTAATGCACCCGACTTTATTTTAGTAAAATCTGTTTTCCAAAAACCGCTTGCATCATATTTTTTCTCGATTGCTCCGAATAAATTTACAAAACTGGGCATTGTCTCCACAATTATTGGCGCAGTTTTAGTATCGGAATTATCTAAAATTACATTAACACTATAGTTTGCAAACTTATCTTTTTTCTCAATCTCATTTTTTTCACTACCCGCTTCGTTTGGTAATTTACCAAGGGTCCACTCGAATAATTCCAAATTATCGAGCAAGTCTTTTTCAACTTCACGCAAATATTCCGTCACTTTTCTATCAGGAAAATCATTACGAACTTCGTCAAACACACTTTTGGTAATCAAAGAAGCAGCATTACGGTCGAAAGCAGCTAATTGTGTTCTGAATTCCATCATGAGCTTTACCCCCTGTCTGGCAAGTGAATACAACTCATCGTGCAAGCTGTCGTATTTCTCACGTAATTCATCAGCTTTCTTCTTTGTAATTTTTTTAGCGGCTACAAGTCCGTCTAGTTCAGAAATCGGAACAGGTTTTCCTGCTACCATAGGAAATATCTCAGTTTGGGCTTCTCCTTCTTCAGTTTCTACCCTGCCAAGTACAAATCCTGTCGGTCTTATTTTAAGATTAAATTTTTCTACTATATCCAGCTCTTTTTTTTGATAGAGTTCTATCAATTCCATCCTCCGATGTTGAAACCCCTCTTCCTCGAACAGTTGCGGTATTCTTCGACGAAGGAAGCTGATTGAATCGTCCATTGCCTTTGCAAATACTTTACCATGCCCTGCCGGAAAACGCAACAGTTTGGGATTATCATGGTTTACAAAATTCTGAACGTAGCAGAAATCAAAGACAACCGGTGAGGTAGTAGCCACATCATCCAATATTTTCTTGACTGTAGAAAGCCGTCCTGTACCCGATACTCCCGAAACAAAAACGTTATACCCGTGAGAAAAAAGCTGTGCACCGAGATGAATTGCTTCAATAGCCCTCTCCTGCCCTACAATCCCTTTCATTGGTAAGATTTCCTGTGTTGTCTCGAATTTAAAAATTTCAGGGGAGCAATACCAGCGTAGCTCTTTTGCGGTTAGTTCCGATAATATATTTGAAGTAGAAAAGGTGGTTGAATTTTGTACCATTTTGTGATAAATTCTTAGTTTTTTTGCAAATTGTGGATATATTACAGAAATAAACATACGAACTTACTACCTTATCGGCAAAACAGCAAGTTTATTTTCACTGAAACTAACCTAAAATTCAAACGTGTGCCGTTCGTCGTAGCTCCGAATATTTTTTACTCTTATTGATTATTGATGAATTCATACTCACTTGGCATTAGCGGCTCGTGGCTTGCAGTTATCGGTATTATTGTCGGAGCATTTGCATTTGCAGTTTATTGTTACCGAACCACCGTTCCACCTATCTCATCCGGCAAAAAATCAATACTTATAACACTTAGAACATTTGCTTTAGGACTGGTTATTCTTGCGCTTTTCGAGCCGATTCTATCATTTGTGAAGTCGAGTATTGACTCACCTAAAGTTGCGCTCTTACTTGATAATTCGCAATCTATGACAATTACTGATATGAGTGGTAACCGCAGACAAGGTTTTCGCTCTGCAGTTGATAATTCTAAAATCCTATCCTTACAAGAAGAGTTACGGATTGCTTCGTTTCAGGATGATATACGAGCAATTGACACCAAACGGATTGATTCAATGAAATTCGACGGACAATTAACTGATATTTCAGCAGCAATTCGCTGGATAGCCGAACAGTCTGAAAATGCAAATCTCAGAGCGGGACTCATAGTGACAGACGGTGCATTTAATACAGGAGCGAATCCGCTCTATGAAGCAGAACTGCTTGGCAAACCAATCTATATTGTAGGCATAGGAGACTCAACAGAACCAAAAGATATTAGTGTTCAAACTATTATTACAAACGACCTCACCTACCTCGAATCATCAGTTCCCGTTAACATTAATATAAAATCTAACGGGTTCGCCGATGAGTCCTCTGCACCTACTAAACTTATTCTCTCTGACAATGGAGTACCCGTAGCAGAACAGACAATCGTGCTTCGGCGAGACCAGCAGGCATATTCGACAGTATTTGATTATCGTCCGAAAACTGAAGGCATCCACAAACTCACAGCTTCGATTTCACAACGAGTTGGTGAACTAACTACCAAAAACAATACCCTCTCCGAATTCATTACTGTACTGAAGCAAAAACGTCGAATTGCCTTATTTGCCGGTGCTCCCAGTTCAGATGTTTCTTTTTTGAGAACAGTTTTAACAAATGAAAAAGGTGCAGAAGTAAAGCCGTATATCCAAAAACAAGGTGCGGAGTACTACGACGATGCGCCAACTGCCCAGGCATTGCATGATGCTGAACTTATAGTTTTAGTTGGATTCCCTATTAGCTCTACAAGTGCTGCTTCGCTCCAACTTATTGCTCAGGAATGCGAAAAAGGCAAACCTATTCTCCTCGTTTCGTCCCTACAAACGGATTATATCAAGCTCAAACAACTGGAGCAATACCTCCCATTAACGGTAGTTTCGTCACGTCCGCAAGAGTTTATGGTTTTTGCAGATGTACAGACAAAATCGCTCTCCAATTCATTATTGAAAATCAAAGGCACCGATGAAGATGCTTCTATTTGGAATCAACTGCCACCAATTTTCCGAACCGAAACATTCGTGAAGGTAAAGCCCGAATCGGAAGTTTTGGCTACTATTAAAGTTAATTCCACACCTCTCAACGAGCCGTTGATTACATCCAGGGAATTTCAGGGTAAAAAATCAGTGGCGATATTGGGATATGGACTGTACCGATGGAAATTACTCGGTGTAGCTGCTGAGATATCCAAAGGGCGAATGGATGCACCGGATGTTCTCACATCCTTTTTACAAAATTCAACACGGTGGCTGACAGCAACCGACAACCAAAAAACAGTACGTATTAAATCTACAAAAAAAATGTATGCAAGCGGTGAAAAAGTAGAATTCATTGCACAAGTATATGACCGTACTCTGGCACCTGTCGAAAATGCTGAGGTAATTGTTAAAATATCAAGCGGGGGTGCTCCGCGTGAAGTACATCTCACTCCACTCACAAACGGTCGGTATAGCGGTCAGGTGGATGGACTTGCTGAGGGCGATTATGCATTTACCGGTTCAGTTTCTATAGCACAAAAACCGTATGGTACTGATAACGGGCGGTTTAGCGTCGGTGACATAGCCCTTGAATATCAGAATGTAAGAATGAACTCCGAACTTCTCCGTCAGATAGCCGAACGAACAGGCGGTAAATTTTACACACCGGGAACTGCTGCTAATTTTCTGGATGATTTGAAGAAGCAACCGACGTTTTCTCCGCGTACTATTACTCAGAAATCTGAGTTTGCACTTTGGAATTTACCGTGGTTGCTTGCAGCTGCATTACTTTGTTTTGCAACTGAATGGTTTATCCGCAAACGGTCGGGGATGGTGTAAAGGTTGGGAAATTGAGATAATGAAGCCACTAATCTCATGGATTCCAATCAAAGAATATCACTCCATTAGGATTCACCCCTACAGGAAACTTCCGTACTAATTTCCATTCATTGTTAGGATTAAATATCAGCATCTCACCATTGGTTGTGTATCCCCTTGCATTACAGACCCATACTGTACCGTCGTAAGGGCATACATTTACTCCGTACCAATGTTCGTTCTCGGCTGATTGTGCAACTAGTTTGGCTAATTGATTGCCATCTGTTGGAAGTATATACAATCCGTCGTTATTAAGGTAAAGGAGTGTATCTCCTGTGATCGAGAGCCCAAAATTTTTAGATACCTTCATATTCCACCGACGAAGTTCTTTAAGCGTAGTTGCATCATATTCAATAATCCCGCCAAGCGAATCTATATCGAAGCGTGGTAAGTGTGTGTAGAGCGCATAGAATTTAGTTTTTGAGGGGTGTAATCGCAGAGATTGTACATTCATACCCGCCGGGATAACTGAAATTTCGCTATTAGTTGAAATATCAACTGCCGATACATTATGAGCTTTAATTTCGGGATGGTCATACGCATAATCACCAAAACCCGAATTTGCAGTCAGGACGTATTTGTCGGTCGCAATAACACCTTCAGGAGCATACCCGACAGCTATGTTATCATTTGTAATTACAAATGTTGTTGGATTGAATCTGGTGAGTGAATGAGTGTGAAAATCCGTAATAAACCCTACTGAATCATTAACAATAGTAATTTCTCTCGCAGCACGATTACTTCCGGGTAATGTAATTCTATGTATCCATTTTCCCGTCGAGACTCGAAATATCTCGATTGAACCTCCGGTTGTCACCGTAACAAAAGCCGTATCACCTTTTTTAACAAGATTATTGGCAACATCACCCAAACTTAAGCCCGGATTCACTGCCGAATAATAATTCTGTATGCTGAGTGATGCCTCACGTGTAAAACTGTATCTGTAGAGCGATGAATTGTTATTACCCTTCAATCCTTCACAAAGAATATATGCACCCTTTCCGGCTACAGTAAGATTCGTATTCTCATCCGGTTGATCAGGAGTAGGCACACACCCGTAAAAACCTATTAATGCTATTATTACTAATATCTTACCGGTTATACTTAAAGTCATTTTACAAACGTAATTGTTTTTTGAAATTTATTGTCTGTTGATGATACTACAAGACCATATATCCCATTCGGGATATTCTCATACGGAATCTCCGTGTTTCTTATTGGAGATTCAATACAACTAATCGTCCGTCCGTCTATAGTATAAAGGGCATAGGTACTTTCAGTTTCAGTCTTAATCCGAATGCTTTTTTCACCGACAGCTATTAAAATAGGATCTATTTCTTCGAGGTGTAGCCCGACTATAGCATCAAGGTCGAAGCCGGTAGCAACAGCGTCAAAGAGTGGATGTTTGCGGTTTAGCAAGAGAGAGGCAATATCTGTTATTTTGATATACCTTACTGAATCCATGGCAATATCTGCCAGGTCGAAACCATCACCTCCACTTTCGAGAGGGTTCGTCGGGTTTTTATCGCCATTAGTTGGGATAAGCCCTGCACAGCCAACGAAAGTAAGCGGGTCATACGGAAAATCCACGAATGTTATTCCGTCTTTACTTACGGATACAATAGCGGGCTCAATGAATATTTTATGGAAATCCTCTGCAAAAAAAGCATTTTCAAAAACTGAAAAGTCTTTACCGGGTAAATCACGGAGTATTTTACTTTTGAAACCGAGAATAATCTCGCCGCCAAATCCAAGTGAACATATTTGGTCAGGACTGACAGCAGCCAATTCATATCTAGCAGAAGCATCCGGCAAACCGAATACATTTTTAGGAAAATATTCAGAAGATTGTCCGATATTTTGACCTTTGCCCGGCTTAAATGAAATCACTTCGTCTGCTCCTGATGCGCTGGTTTGCTGCGCTGAAAGCTGTGTAGTGATAAGTGTTATACATAATAATAATACGTAAATTTTACATAAAAAAAACGTATTTTTGTGCCATAAAAACGTATTTGTATTATTCATATTCTTCTGTGAAATTGTAATGAAATCTTTTCTGAATCCTCGCATTGCGGCTTTATCAGGGTTAATTCTGCTGGCTGCGCTTTCGCGTTTACTGCCCCATCCGCCCAATTTTGCACCAATAACTGCTATGGCTCTTTTTGGCGGTGCTTATTTTTCAGACAAACGTCTGGCATTTATTATCCCATTAATCGCTATGTTTCTAAGCGATTTGGTGCTTGGCTTCCATTCTACTCAGCTTGTAGTGTATGGCTGTTTTATGCTGATTACCGTAATAGGATTCCGTCTCAAAGATAACAAATCTGTAAGTGAAATTGCTATGGCATCGGTTGCCGGCTCGATTATATTTTTTACACTTACAAATTTTGCCGTTTGGTTGTTTGGCTCACTGTATCCGTTTAATTTCAGCGGATTGATTGCTTGTTTTGCCGCAGCAATTCCATTCTATGATAACTCAATATTCAGCAGTATGATGCTCAATACATTCATGGGTGATGCCTTTTTCTGTACAATATTTTTTGGTGTTTTTGCCTTGGCTGAACAAAAAATTCCTGCTCTTGTTCGCAAGTAAAATACAGGAAATAAATCGGTTTGACAAGAACAAAAAACAATCGGGTAAAATTAAGTGGGTGGACAAAACAAATTGCTGTAATCGTATAGCTTTCATTCCGTTGGAGTCCTTGGCTGAAGAATCTCCCAGTCACAGCACTTACTTACTACTGTTTTACGAAACAGTTAGTTGTCCATAACTCCAAATAAAAAATCCCCTTCTTTGGTGAGAAGGGGATTTTTGATTATCAGCACATCCCGAAAATAATGAGCTAAAACTATTCGGAAATATCTTCCCTAAATGTTTCACCCATTTTCCTTCCTGCCTCAGTTGCTGCTGCTAATAGGACTCCTCTCACATTTTCTGGACTCATCGAAAGAATCTGAATCATATTCATGATTCCACCTATTCGCCGACCAATTGGTGTGTGTACTCCGGCAGGAGAAAGATTACTCAACCCAATTGTTTTACTTTCTGAATTTTCCCAAATTAACGTACCCGTTCCTCGTTCAATAATCCGAGTTGTTATTGATACTTTTGCAAATACACCGGATTGTGTAGATGACAGTTCGTATCGTTCCAACAGTGTTTCAGCAATAAAATCAGGTTTTTCATCAAGCGAAAGCACCGGAACAATTGCAGCATACATTTCCAAACTTCGTTCAAATGCACTTGCTACCGACCATGCTAATGAATCGGGGCTAACCGAACGTGCAATTTTACTTTCCACCGAAGACGTTGCAATGGCACTGCCAATTGTACCTACAGAATTAATTACACTCCTCATCACCCCTTTTGAGCTGTCATTGATTATTGGGTTTGCGAGTTCATTACCGATACATACCACACCGCGGGCAGCATCACCAATAATCTTATACTCAGAATAAACAACAGAAGTTTTAAATTTTACTGTGCTTAGTTTATTTATATGACCACACCCGATACTAAGCAATGCCGATGCTATACATAGTAGGACAAACAAACGATTGCGCACCTTACACGCCATTTATTTTTTTCCTCCGGACCAAGATGAAGAAATTGCTGAGAATGCTTTGGCAACCCCTGATACGACAGATGCTGCTTGCATCAAAGGTCCTTCAATTTTCTTTTGCAAACTCATTTCAAGGTCATCAACACGCTTGGCGACTGCATTAAAATGTTGTAACCCCGTTTCGAGTGTTTCAAACTGACTGTCCAAACGGATTACAGTATTACTGGTATGTTCCAAAGTATCGTTGGCTGCAACTAATGTCACTGCTAAGTTTGTTTCCATACGTGTAATTACCTGCACTGTTTCATCGAGCGATTTAACAGCTTTTTGCATGAATACACGTGATTCTTTCAAAGCAATGATTACATAGATACACATTGCTGCAAAACACAGCAAGGCAATCAATCCGGCTAAAGCAAGAAGTATTGGCATAATTTAGTTGAAAATAAAGTTGTACAGAATTGAAAGAATACTTTATCCAAGTTCCGTGTCTACATCACCGGTATTATTTATCTCAGAACGGAATGCATCTGCTCCTGCTTTGGCTGCTTCTCGCACACGCTGTACACCTTCGGTTACTTGTTCTTTGGCATTTGCTGCACGGTATTTTGCTTCTTGAATCATTTGTTCGGCATTGTGCATCAGATTCTCGGCTTGGCTGCGAGCACTGTTTACTATTTTGTCCGCTTGCATTTTCCCTTGATTTACTACGTTTTCAGCTTCATCACGAGCATTGGAAAGGTAGTCCGATGCTTTGTCATAAATTTGTCCTGAACGGCGTGCAATGTCCTCACGTAATTCTTCACCTGATTTAGGTGCAAGTAATAAAGCTGTAATTGCCCCAATTGCACCACCTACCACTGCTCCCAATATGAAGCCCTTTGTGTATGAATATTCGCTGTGATTTTCCATGATATACCCCTACTATATTAAATAAAAAAATATTGACTTGTTAGTTTTAAGCTATGGGACAAAATAAATTGATTCAGTCCTGTCATTCTGAACACAGTGAAGAATCTCCGCGTGCTGCTTAAGTCCTGTTTTGTAGTGCATTACCGAGATTCTTCAGTCGAAGACTCCTTCAGAATGACAGCGATTGAATACGAAGATAATTATGTCCAGCTTATTAATCTCTTACCAATTATCTTCCGGTACGGTAATCGGTTTATTCTGTGCAATAAGAATCATTTCTGCAAACTCCCGTACAGCACCGTTTCCACCGGATGCAGTGCAAATATAGTCGGCAACCTCTTTAATAAGCGGTACCGAATCTGATGGGCAGGCAGATGCACCGGCAAGTTTGATTGGCGGGATGTCATTCACATCGTCACCGATATAAGCAATTTTTTGGAACGTAATTCCGAGCTTCACGCCAAGTTCAGTCAGAGCATATTTTTTATTTTTACTGCCGAGAATTACGTGCTTAATTCCTAATTTTTTAGCACGAGCAGTCACAATTTCAGAAAGTTCACTCGTTAAAATTGCCGTTTGTATACCTGCTAAATGAAGAAGATTAATCCCCATTCCGTCTCTAGTCGAGAACCGTTTGAGTTCCTCGCCGTTCCGTGAAAAATACATAGCACTGTCCGTAAGCGTACCGTCCACATCCATTACTAAAAGTTCAATCTTCTCTAATTTTTTTAGTAAAATTTGCTGCTCCATAAAATTTCCCCTAATTTGCAATTAGTTTCCTGTTCCATTCCCGTATTTTGAACCTTATGCACTCCACAAAAACAATTCCAAACTTTCGATTTCATGGATTATTTACACTTATTTGTTCGTTTTTTCTTGTTGGATGCCCGTCAGAAAAATTGCCCCCAAAAGAACAAATCCCCGACATTCCAAAAGCAACGACACAAATAAAAAATAGCTTTGCCCAATTTGACGCACAAACTGCATATAAATTGGTAGAGAAACAATTAAGTTTTGGCGCAAGAGTTCCGGGCAGCAAAGCACATACTTTATGTAAGGACTTTTTACTTTCTACACTCAGAATGTACGCTGACACTGCATTTCTGCAATCGTTCAAAGCTGAAATATACGGGAAACCAATTGTTTTTTCAAATATAATTGCTGCGTTCAACCCGACATCCACCAATAGAATTCTTATCTGCGGACATTGGGACAGTCGTCCCCGCTCAGACCAAGACCCTAATCCGGCTGATACATCCAAGCCCTGCCCTGCTGCAAATGACGGTGCAAGCGGGGTGGCAGTACTGCTGGAAATAGCACGTATTCTCAAGACGTCACACCTTACTATTGGCGTTGATATTGTTCTCTTCGACGGAGAAGATTATGGTTATGAACATGACCTCGCCAATTATTTTATTGGTGCACGACATTATGCAGGGAATGTCCCGTTTACCAAACCAAGGAGTGCAGTCTTATTGGATTTAATTGGCGATAAGGATGCGGAGTTTCGCTTTGAGCCGTCATCTATGCAGTCCAATCCTGCCGCTATGCGTAAAATATGGGATATTGCCGCACAACGTAACTGTAAATATTTTATACAAGATAATGGAAATGGTGTCAGTGATGACCACGATATGCTGATTCAGGCAGGCATTCCTTCGATTGATATAATTGATGTAAATCTTGTCGGGCAGAACGTAACCAATCCGCGACGGAAGTATTGGCATACCACCCACGATACAATCGAGAATATTTCCAAAGAAACTCTATATTGTGTGGGGCAATGCGTGCTGGAGTATGTGCTTACGTATTAAAGAAAATACGGGCAAAGCAATATGACGAAGTAAGTAATGTGGCTAAAAAAATGTCATAGTACAACCTGTATTTACGTCAAGTCGGTTGTTTACCGCTGTGCATTGATAAGTTATTTACAAATTTTTGCGCATCCCAAGACCTTGAAGGTTTTCGAAAACCTTCAAGGTCTACATTTATAACATATTAATGCACAGCAGTATACAACCGACCTTTAGGTCAGGTCGGTTGCTACAACCGACCTTCCTGCTAAGCGTATATTCGGAAAGGCAGTTGTAACAACTACCTTGACTTTGTTTTTTTCTTGTTGTTATAACATGACAACGCACGGCGGTAAACAACTGCCTTGACTAAATATAAATTAGCAATGCCGGATAACCTTATTTCAATCACAATATCTACCCTATGCTCAAAAAACAATTTGTAAATCTTCATATAGCTGTTCCCGAAGAGCAATTCGACTTATCCTACTCAGTTTTGGCTGATTTCCCGTTTGTAGGGATTGAAGAAAAAATTGATGAGATTGTCATAACATTCAATGCAGATGAGTTTTCACCGGAGCTTCGCAATTTCCTTATCGAGCAGCTCAACACCTACTCGGTAAATGCCTCTATGATGTCGGAAGAGGTAATTGACGATAAGAACTGGAATGCTGAATGGGAAGAATCATTACAGCCGGTGATAGTCAGTGATAGAATTGCAATTTCGCCAACATGGAAAGCATACGAAGTTTCACAAGACATTATACTTCTGATTAACCCTAAAATGTCGTTCGGTACCGGATACCACCCAACTACCCGTATGGTATGCCGTATGCTGGAAGAAACAGTGACTCCCCACTCACGGTGGATAGATGCAGGAACAGGAACGGGAGTACTCGCCATTCTCGCAGCTAAACTCGGAGCCGAATACTGCTTCGCATTTGACAATGACGAATGGTCGGTCGAAAACGCAAAGGAAAATATTGTGAACAACTCGGTTGAGACTCAAGTCGTGTGCTCGCAGGAAGATGTTTTCAAAGTTGAATTACCCAAGTCAGACGGGATTTGCGCAAATTTATACAGAAATTTACTTATCCCGAATTTCAGTAAATTCTACGAAGCACTCAAAAATCCTGATGGCGTTCTCATAGTTTCGGGAATATTAAAATATGATGTAGATGAAATTATTGAAGCAGCGAAATCTGTTTCGTTTCATCATGTTCACACAGAATTAGAAAATGAATGGGCTGCCATTCGTTTCACAACATAAGTGATAGGACTAAAACAACTGAACCACTAAATTCAGTAAATTATTTGTTTGAAAAAATTGGTAAGTACTGGGTGCTTCGACTACGCTCAGCATGACAATCAAACTCAAGTCATGCTGAGTTCCTGATAGTCGCCGAGCCGCCTACAAAATAATACAATGACATAAAAAATAAGACAGTTGTCTTCTGTCATTCTGAAGGAGTCTTCGAC
>CAZGNO010000034.1:0-38620 GCA_964527785.1 uncultured Chitinophagaceae bacterium | reverse complement strand
AACTGTCTTATTTTTTATGTCATTGTATTATTTTGTAGGCGGCTCGGCGACTATCTGGAACTCAGTGTGACTTGAGCTCGTGCGTAGTCGAAGCATCTAGTACTTGACAATTTTTCAACCAAATAATTTCTTGAATTTAATGGTTCGGTTATTTTAGTCCTATCACTTACTTACTTAAGTGCCTGTCTATTTTGTTTTAGAACACTGTAATCAAGAACTAACTATCACAATTTTGTAGTTAATCGAAATCTTCAAACGAACGGCATCACTTCTAATATCCGTAACTTTTCAACATCGTTTTATTGTTTCGCCAATTATCCCTAACTTTTACAAAAAGTTCCAGAAAAACAGGTCGTTGTAAATGTTTTTCAATTTTAATTCTGGCTCTGAGCCCAAGTGCCTTTATTTTTTGACCTTTTGCACCAATTATAATACCCTTTTGAGTGTCCCGTTCAATTATAATTTCAGCTCCGATATACCACTTCCCTTCTTCACGCTCTCTAAATTCTGTGATATTCACTTCGCATGAATACGGAATTTCCTGACCATACTCTAAAAAAATCGTTTCACGTATTATTTCCGCTACAAAGAAACGTTCGGGAAGGTCACTCAGTGAGTCTTCGTCATAGAGAAATTCACCTTCCGGCAAATACTTTGCAATAGTTTTAACGAGGTCATCTACATATTTATTCTGCAAAGCAGATATGGGTAAAAAATCTTTGAAAACACCTAATTTCTCAAATTCGACTATGAGCGGAAGAACTGCTTTTCTATCAGGCAATGCATCAGTTTTATTTATTGCTAGTAGTATCGGCTTATTTGTTTGCTTCAAAACCTCCATAAATTCTTCAGTGAGGTAATTGAGAGCGTGCAAACCATGAGTAGCATCGGCAAGAACAACAATTACATCCGCTTCTTCGATAGATTTATGAACAGAATCCATCATTGAGCGCTGCATTTCGTATCGGGGAACTAATGCTCCGGGTGTATCAAGAAAAATTATCTGAACGTCCTCGGCTGTATATATCCCCAAAACATTCTTACGAGTTGTCTGTGGCTTAGGTGTTACAATGGAGAGTTTTGCACCTACCATTGCGTTCATAAGGGTTGACTTACCGACATTCGGTTTGCCGATGATTGTCACATAGCCGATTTTAGGCATTGATTCTAAACAAAATGAATAAATTTCCGATTATATTTCTGAATTTTCCAATAAATCCGTCAGAACCCTCCCCTCTAAGACCTTACCTTCACAAATATGCTCTATAACAATTCTAACACCGACCTTGGGGGTCACTTCCTTATACCAAACGCCATCGGGATACACAATTACAATCGGTCCCTTACCGCATTGCCCTGTACAGGATGTTCTTGTTATTAATATCTCATCGTCTTTTTCTAGGTCTTCTGCTGTTTCTTTTATTCTCTTGGCTACTTTGTCCCCTCCATAAGCAGAACATGATTTTCCTTCGCAAACCAATACGTGATAACGAACCTGATGCAACTTTTTCGCACTCATAGTACACCTCACTATAGTTTTCATAGCACAGGCAAATCTTCCGAATTTTCAGGAGAATGCCAAACGTTCATTTCTTCTAATTCAGAGGCAACCTAAAACTGTACTTTATACTCTATTTATTCCCACGTTCTTTGAGAGTAATCTTTCCGAATATGTACTTGCTTAATTCTTTACCTACTCTGTTTCCTTCATCGCAAGCCCGCATATAGTGAATGCCTGCATACACTCTACTTAATGATACTTCTTGTGCAGCATCTAAGAATGAGTTGAATTTGCGTGTAGGAAAGCCAAATTGAACTTCAGTATTATCAACAAAAGGTATATTATCACCCAAAAGCAACGTAAGCATCTGAGCAGCACAGGCAGATATAGTACTGTGCCCACTAGAATGCTCCGGAAAAGGCGGTGTATCAAAAAGCGGTTTCCATGTGGAATCTATATACCTGTTTATATAGGTGATAGGACGTATAGTATTGCTCCTGTATTTCTCGTCCCAGCAGTTGATGAATCCGTCAAACATTGCAATGGCAACCATTGTATATGCTTCAATAGATTCCATCATGTTTTTATCAAGTTGTTTACATCCGATTGAAACAATATTCATCCAGTGTCCACCGGGGGAAATCTGACGGGTATTAAACATAAAATGCCCTTGATGAAAACTCTTAATCGGGCTGTCGTCCCAATATCTCCCGATTAATTCCTGTTCTTTGGTTAACGATTTTGAAAGAACATATACTTGCATATTTTGATCATAGAACGGCGACCCCTTCTCTTTGCTGAAAGGGATTGGTCCGAGAGGTCGAAATTGAGAAGCTGAGTCCATTACCATACATCTCATATATCTAAAATATGGATCGAGAGGATCCGGAAAATCAGGAGGAGTCGGCTCCCATTTATCTTCACCTCTAGGGAAATTAAATCGGGGACGACCTTGATTTTTAGTATGACCATCCACAAGTAACCACACAATAACATTTTTTCCGACTGCTTCCCCATATTCTTTCGAGCGGTCAATTACTTCTTTTGGAACACCTTCTTCTGCAATTTGAGATAATTGACTTTTATACATTGAATCAGCTAAAAATGCACGATAGAGCATCTTATTAACGACTGTACGGTATGCTTGAATTGCGCATACCCGCCAATCATATACCACTCCCGTTTTCGGTTTTGGTGTTTCTTTCAGTCCGGTCAGCTGACCTGCCAGTGAACGGTATTCTTTCGAATATCCTACTCGGGCTGCTTCATAAGCAGCAATATTCGGGTAATTGCAATTCCTTTTAGAAACAGCAGGAGAAAATCCGTCAAGCATCGTTATTTCTGCAATCATCCTGTTCCAATCATGAATATATCGTGCTCCTTTTGCATTGTCCACAATAGCCAATGAATCTTGGTTCTGTGAAAAAATATTAGGACTGACTATTACGGCTACAACTAGAGTTAGAAATAAGGTTTTAATATTTTTCATAGTATTATTGACAATTGAAAGACTAAAAAATGTATACATTAAACATTACATACTCAATTGAAATTATTGACTCATATATTAATGAGACGAAACATGACACATTATAATCTAACCGGCATCACCAACATTAAAAGCGTAGTATCAGCACCGGTAGGTCTAATCAGAACTGCACGAGTAGGCGTCGAACAGCTGAGCGTTACTTCTGCCTGTGGGTCATCAGTAACGAGATGCTGCAGAGCTTCGACTATATATATATAATTAAATCCTATTTCAAAAGCGTCACCATTATAATCACAAATAACTGTTTCTGACGCCTTACTTCCACTGTCATCATCAGCACCGCTAATTGTCATAAGTTTCTTTTCTACTCTCAAACGAATTTGATGTGAAGAATCACTCGTAAAAATTGCAACACGTTTCACTGCGGATAATAAATCTTTTGGACTCACTGAAACAGTCTTATCATTGTCATTTGGAATAACATTCTCATACGGCGGAAAACGTTCGTCAATAACTCTTGTAACAATTGTCGCGTTAGAGAATATGAATTGCGCATGAGTTTTGGTCACTGAAACAATCACATTAGAATCAACCTTCTTCAGTAATTCAATGGTTCTTGAAGGTACAATTACATCCAAATCAGCAGGAAAATCACCTGCAGCATTCGGAATTATAACACGTGAGAGGCGATAACTATCGGTAGCTGCAGCACGAACCTCCGTAGTTCTAAATTGAAATAAAACCCCAGTCATTGCAGGACGATACTCATCCTTAGAAACGGCAAACGAGGTCTTATTAGCTATTAATTGAATGTCCTCTTGATTGAAATTAACTTTTACACCCTCAGGGAAATGCGGCATATTCGGAAATTCGTCAGCACTCATACCGTTCATAGAATACTTTCCGAATGGCGTATTGAGAGTCAGATAATTTGCATTCACCGATACATCAATCGAACCTTCAGAGCCGAGTGCCTTGATTATCTCATTTAATTTTCGTGCAGGTATAAGAACCGAACCGTCAGTTCCACCAAGAATATTTGTAGAAGCGGAAATCGTAAGTTCTTGGTCTGTAGCAATAAGAGTGAGGACACCTGAATCAACACTGCAATGAAAATGCTCCAAAATGGGAAGCGTAGATTTTGGAGGTATAGCAGGAATTGCACGAGAAATTACACTTTGGAATTCACTGAGAGAAACAGAAAATTTCATGGCTTTACTTTCAAAATTGAGGATGAGACAAGACAATTCGTTATTTTGCCGTGTAAATTACAAAAAATGCGTTTTATGAGAAAGAAGGAAATCAATGACTCTTACGAGATACGGATATGATAACGCCTTAATAATGTTAGGAATTGGTGCTGCTATTATAACAATTTCATATTTTTTTGCACGAGGTTGGTTTGCATGGGTGATTACAGCATTGGGCGCTCTAATAATCTGCTTTACTTTATGGTTTTTTCGTGACCCCGAACGGACTGTTCCTCAAGAAGCCCAACTGGACGAATCTATAATTTTGGCACCGGCTGATGGAAAGATAGTGGAAGTAACCCCTGTAAATGAAAACAATTACCTTCATTCTGATGCAATTCAAATAAGTATTTTTCTATCACCACTCGACGTCCATGTTAATCGTTCACCTGTTACCGGTCCAGTTGGATTTTATAAATATCTACCCGGAGATTATTTAGTTGCGTGGCATCCAAAATCATCTGAACTGAACGAGCAATCTCGAATCGGTGTTCAAACAAAAAACGGAAAAGTGCTGTTCAAACAAATTACCGGGTATTTGGCGAGGCGCATCGTTTGTGAGGTAAAAGAAGGAGATATTCTTCGCTCCGGTGATAAAATCGGCATGATGAAATTCGGTTCAAGAATGGATATTATAGTACCAACTACCAGTGAAATAAACGTTAAAGTCGGGGATGTTGTTGTCGGGGGGGAAACAATTATAGGAAAAGTTCGGTAGAACAGTCAAATTTCCTAATCTTATTGTAGAGTTTTGATATCACGCTCTTATATTTGTGAATTACTTACTGATTCAAAATCTCTTCCTTTTCAAATGAAACCATTAATTTTATCCCTTCTCATGTTTATTTCTGTACCATCCCACCTTTTATGTGGGATGGAAGATGATGCTTTGCTTTCAGGTCCGATGGTATGCTATACAGAGATGCGTGAAGTAATGATTTGGGTACAAACCAATAGCCCTGCCAGAGTTAGAATTTACTATTGGGATAGTACTTCGGGAGATACTCAGAAACTAAACTTGAAGGCAGAAAAGAAAAATCCGGCAACATTTGTAACCAAAGAAGTAGAAACCGAACAGAAAAATGCATTTACAGCAAAACTCATTGCCGATAAAGTTCAGCCGGGCAAGACCTATCTATATTACCTGACCATAAATGACAGGAAAGTTTCCAGGCCATATCCACTCAAATTCAAAACTCCGCAATTATGGAAATGGCGAGGTGAACCCCCTCCTTTTAGAATTGCAATAGGAAGCTGCGCCTATATCAACGAACCTCAATACGACAGACCCGGAAAAGGATATGGCGGAGAGTATGAAATATTCACCGGCATTTACAATCAACGCCCTGATGCTATGTTATGGCTTGGTGATAACACCTATCTTCGAGAGGCGGACTGGAATACTCGCACCGGGATTCTGCACAGATATACTCACTCTCGAAATATAAAAGAAATGCAAGCCCTTTTGGGCTCAGTTAGCAATTATGCAATTTGGGATGATCATGATTTTGGTCCCAACGACTCCGACCGCAGCTTTTGGAACAAAGAAACATCTCTTGAAGCATTCAAATTGTTCTGGGGAAATCCCGGATATGGAATTAACGGTAAGCCGGGAATCACAACAACATTTGAACATTCCGACGTTCAGTTTTTTCTACTGGACAACCGTTATTACCGAACCCCCAATAGAAGGAAAACAGGTGAAAAAAGAATATTGGGGAAAGAGCAAATTGATTGGCTGTTGGATAATTTAGTAAGCAGTACCGCTACGTTCAAGATAATTGCTATTGGCGGACAGGTACTCAATCCGGTGGCGAAATATGAAACATATGCAACCTTCCCTGAAGAAATGAACGAACTTTTAACAGCAATCGAGAAAGAAAACGTTAGTGGGGTGGTGTTTCTTTCTGGTGACAGACATCATACTGAATTGACAAAATTAGAACGACCGGGTACATATCCGCTCTATGACCTTACCTGCTCCCCGCTCACTTCATCGTCGCACAAAGATGACGAAGAGCAAAACACATCAAGAGTACCGGGAACTTTTGTAAATCAACGAAATTTTGCTGTTCTTGATTTTGCAGGCGAAAAAGCAATGCGAGCAATGAATATAACTGTCTATGATCAAAATGGCAAAGAGTTATGGAAAAGAACTATCTTAGCTACTGAGCTCAAAGTACCTGAAAAAAAGAAATGACATCCAAATCTTAACCTGAAAACTTCACAGTACGAAGTAATTACCATAAAAGCACCTTTACTCTTCCTTTTTTGATATAACTTGTGCAAAATTTACTAATTTTGCCTGTGGGATTTGTTTATCATCATTGATACAAATACTCCGAAAGTTTATCAATCGAATATCTGTGAAAAATCAAACCTCCATTCGTTTCATTTATAAGGGGATAACACTATGAATCGTCGCTCCTTCCTTCGTTCTGCAAAGCTCATTAGTGACGAAACAGAGCATTCTGTGCATTCGCTGTCTGCTGAGCGTATTTCAAAAGCAATGAATCCGACGCCATTAATGGTTGCTGCCGGCTTGGAGGAATATACCACCCCCCTCACTGCGCGAAGTGCCGAACATCTTTTGCGCCGTATAGGGTTTCAGTATAGCCAATCAGAAGTTCAGCAAGCAATCGGCAAGACTGCTATGCAGGTTGTAGATTCACTCCTTACTGTAAATCCAACAACCCTACCTGCCCAACCAGCATGGGCTACCGGAGCTTTATCAAATGTTTTCCAACAAAACTATGACCAAGTAAATGAACTGAGAACGGTTTGGTTCTCGCAAATGATAAGTGGAAAGAATCCCTTGCTTGAAAAAATGGTTTTCTTTTGGCATAATCATTTTACAACTGAAGAAACAAAAGTCTATTACTCACAGTACATCTACTGGCAGCACGACCTTTACCGTCGTAATCCCAAACAAGTAAGTAATATTCATCAACCGGTTCAGGATAATGACCGCACTTTTTTTGGAAATATCAAAACCCTTACAAAAGCAATAGTACGCGACATGGCTATGCTTATTTATTTAGACGGTAATCAAAGTAATTCCGGTAATCCTAACGAAAATTTCGCACGTGAAATCCTCGAACTGTTCACACTCGGAATAGGAAACTATACCGAACAAGATATTGTCGAAGCAGCCCGTGCCTTTACAGGATGGCGTGTTGAGGGTTTAACTTCACGATTCAAGTCCTCAAGTTTCGATGATACATCCAAAACCTTCATGAGTAAATCAGGAAATCATTCTGCAGACGATATTGTAGATATAATTTTTAAACAACCAGCGTGCGCAAAATTCTTTGCTGAAAAACTGTACAAATTTTTCATTTATGAGGCGCCAAGTGCTGACATTATTACTGCACTCGCAGCTGACCTTATCGCTTCCGATTATGAATTAAAACCTTTCTTAAAGAAACTCCTCACTTCCGCTCATTTCTTCGACGAACAGTTCTACGGTGCGGTTATCAAATCACCGCTTGATACCATCATCGGTACAGGCCGGCTATTTGGAGTTACAAAATTCAAGGATAATCTTATTGCTGTTCGAGGTCTCACGCAACTTACACTCGAACTGTTTAACCCACCAGATGTCGCCGGATGGAAGGGCTATCATCAATGGATAAATACTTCTACGCTCCCTACACGGCAGAAATTCTCAGACAGTATGATAGACGGCTCTACTTCAATTGCCTCAATGCCGCTGCCGGAAACTAAAATTGATGCTCTAACTTTTGTTAAATCCTTCGGGGAAACAACGGCTCCTAAAGTTGTGGAAGCAGTCAGTGGATACCTTCTGCCCTTCACGTTAAATTCCGCACAAAAAGATGCGTTGATGAATGATGCATTCGGAGGATACGACTGGACTGTAAATGCGCCGAACGCTAAGGCAGGCGTAGAACGTCTGCTCAAATCAATTATGCGGATGCCTGAATTTCAATTAATGTAATTATACTATTTTTCTGACAACAACATCAAATCTGAGGTACGTTATGAAACGTCGTTCATTTCTCAAAAAATCAGCAACAGCAGGACTTGCCTTATCAGCCATACCTTCTGTTTTTGGTTCGGTAAGTGTGCAGGCACTTGCAAACGCACCTGTATTAAATGCAATGCAAGAGATGGCAGCCGGTGATGACCGTATTATGGTTCTGGTGCAACTCCAAGGCGGGAATGATGGTTTAAATACAGTAATTTCCACAGAAGACACACTTTATTATGATGCCCGTCCTAATTTGAAAATTGCAAAGAATATTGCCTTGCCACTCTCAGCTTCAACCGGCTTGCATCCAGCATTAACCGGTTTCAAGCAACTCTATGACGCAGGACAAATGGCTGTTATTCAGGGCGTAACTTATCCAAATCCTGATCGTTCTCACTTTCGAGGTACGGATATTTGGCTAACAGCAACCGATTATAATATATTCAAAGCCACCGGTTGGGTAGGTCGTTACCTGGAGTCCTTTCTTCCGTCTAATTATCCTGCATCAATTCCTGACGACCCGCTTGCCATTCAAATCGGTTCATCACTTTCACTTGCATTTCAAGGCAATCCGGGTGCACTGGGAATTACATTTCGTGACCCTGACGAGTTCTATAAGTTAGTTGGTAAATCTCCTATTATAGGGGGTGGCTCTACCTCTACCGGAACACCTGCTGATAATGAACTTGAATTTATCCGTACAGTGCAAGGTGCAGCAGAAGCATATTCCCAAGTTATTAAAAAAGCAGGAGATTCAGGTACTAATAGCGCAACGTATCCAAGCACAGACCTTGCTGAAAAACTTAAGGTAGTAGCACGGCTTATTTCCGGTGGACTTAAAACCAAGTTCTATTTGGTTTCCATCGGAGGGTACGATACTCATATTTCTCAAGGTAATGAGAACGGAATTCATGCCTCACTGCTATCTCAGTTATCAGGAGCTATTACTGCTTTTATGAATGATATTCAAAAACTAGGTTTTGCTGATAAGGTAGCCGGAATGACATTCTCTGAGTTCGGTCGCCGCGTGAAAGAGAACGGCAGTAAAGGAACAGACCATGGCACAGCTGCACCAATGTTTGTATTCGGAGCAAAAGCACTTGGCGGAAAAATAATCGGTACAAACCCACTATTGGATGCAGCTAACCTTGATGAACGCGGAGACATTAAAATGCAACACGATTATCGCGAAGTGTATGCCTCGGCACTTGCACAATGGTTTGGTGCACCTTCCAATCAAATCGAACAAATAATGCTCTCCAAACAGTTTGCATCCATGCCGCTGTTTGAAGCCCCTAACGGTTTATCGGAAGAGCAACTGCCGGATGGCTCGCTCTTTTTACACCAAAACATTCCTAACCCTGCGAAATCAGTTACTTCAATCCGATACACGATACCCGCGGCAATGCCTGTACGACTTTCCGTATACACACCTCAAGGTAAAAAAATTGCAACTATATTTTCAGGTGAGCAGCAAGCCGGGACGTATAACGTTGAGTTCCCTACCGGTGAACTTCCATCCGGCTCGTATTTCTATCGTTTGGAGACTAGTAAGTTTAATGCAGTAAAGACAATGGTGATTGCGAGATAATATTAAATTGCTATATTTTGAGCCGCTTCTTTGTTAAAAGAAGCGGCTTATTTTTTAAACATCCTTTGGCTTTCTGAATCTCAAAGGTTTATCAGGTTATAATAACCACTATCATTCACCAAAGTAATAATTCAGTGTAATTTTCGAATTAGTAAGCCCGATATTCAGGTTATTCTTGTAATTTACGGTTGATGATTCATTAGTTCCATTGTTAGGGTTGAAAATCGTCGTAACATCAGAACTAGTGTTACTTGCAAATAACATTCTAAGGTCAAACTCACCGCCGATACTGAAATTCTTTGAGAAGAAATACTCAGTTCCAACACCAAATTCTAATCCTATGATACTATTATCTCCAATTGCATTCTGTGCTTCTTCATCCTCAACTCCATTGTCTTTTGATGAAACAGAAAGAAGAGCGTAGCTAAAACACCCGTTTAGATATAACTTGATGTCTTTCAAATCCTTTATAAAATATTTTGCACCAATCTGGGGCATATAGATATTTGCCGATACTTCGTATTTGTCGGTGTACGCAACTTTAGTATTGTTTTGATCATATCTGAATCCTGATTTTTCATAGGTTGTACTGCCTCCCAAATACTGAAATCCAAAATACGGTACAAAATCATTAATTTTATATCCAACCGATGTACCCCCGGAAATGATACCCGGGCTTACATTGAATGTCACCTGTGCATTTATAGCCACTGTACTAAAAATCATGAAAATCGCCCCAAATAAAAAACGCTTCATACAAACTCCTGAATAGTAGTAAGGCATATTAATTTACCTCAATTAATTATTTAGTAAACTCCTATGTTCCCTACAATTAATGAAAATTAAAAAAAAAAACCTACGGTTACAAAATGTTTTACACGACTACAAACAGTTTTCATTTAATAACACATTTTACAGACAATTATCACGGTATAAGCAAAACTAATGTTGATTGAAATATATCTTGCTATGATTTATCAAAGTTTCATGCACGGAGCATTCTGTAGCAATCAATAGCTCAATCATCATACTGTAACATAAATTCTCCGTATTTTTGTATAAATCAAACGGATATTCAATATGTGTCTCCTCTCGAATGAACACTAATACCCTTGACGAAAATTCTCATCTTATCCCTTCGGATAATCTCAGTGAAGCGTTTTTTACGTCATATTTCAAAGATGGAAAGTATGTTACTTTCTATGGAGATAACCACCCACACTATGCAGGAAGCGTTGTAAAAGCAATGGCAAGTGCAAAGCATGGTTATAAAAAAATAGTAGAGCTTTTCGAGGCAGACATTACTGAAGCTGAGCTCGAAGCTAGAACCAATATACCATCTCACGATAAAAAAGAAGAACTCCGTTCTTTTTTTGCTATGCTTCATGATAATTTTCGAGCAGAAGTAGTAGATGTGCAGCCGCTTACCGAAACAATTGTCGAAGTTATCGTTCGTGCTCCGTTTGCTGCACGAAAATTTCAACCGGGTGAGTTCTACCGCCTTCAAAATTATGAAGCAGATGCAGTCACAGTCCGTGGAATGAAACTTTCTATGGAAGGTTTGGCGATGACAGGTGCCTGGACAGATCCTGAACGCGGCTTGCTTTCGATGATTGTACTTGAAGTAGGAGCATCTTCACGACTCATGAGGTTTTTGAAACGAGGACAAAGGGTAGTCGTGATGGGTCCGACGGGAACACCTACACACATTCCCTACAATGAAAATGTGCTTCTTGCAGGAGGCGGCTTGGGAAATGCCGTACTGTTTTCCATCAGCAAAGCACTCAAAGCAAATGGATGCAATGTCATTTATTTTGCAGGATACAAACGTGGTGAAGACCTTTATAAACGTGAAGAAATAGAGGATGCAACGGATAAGGTAATTTGGAGTACCGACAGTGGAGCAATTATCGAACCTCACCGACCTCAAGATGTACATTTTCGCGGGAATATAATTGAAGCAATACTTCATTATCAGAATGGAGGTGCCGGAGAAAAAATTATCCCATTGGAATCAGTTCGTCGAATAATCGCAATTGGAAGCGACGGCATGATGCGAGCAGTAAAAGATGCTCGTCATACTTCGTTAAAACCATTTTTACGCGAACATATTGCTATCGGTTCCATCAATTCGCCAATGCAGTGTATGATGAAGGAAATTTGCGCCCAATGCTTGCAAAAGCACGTAAATCCGATTACCGGAGAAGAAGCAACACCTGTTTTTAGTTGTTTCAATCAAGATCAGGAATTAGATCGTGTTGATTTTGGAAACCTTCGTTCGCGTTTGCGTGTAAATTCAGTACTAGAAAAACTCGGAAATTCATGGTTAACGTACTTAATAGGCTACGAAGGAGCTTCGCATGAATAAAGTTTCAAAAGTTGTATGGATTACCGGAGCAAACAAAGGCATCGGAGCAGCACTTACTGAGCTTGGAGCAAAGCGCAAAATGACTATTGCTGCAACTTCACGTAAAAATGACGTTGCTGGAGCAGCTACAATCCATCCTTTTACTTGCGATGTACAATCTCAGGAGAGTATCGAAACTTGCTATCGTGAAATTATCAATATATGCGGAGCAGTAGATATACTTATCAATAATGCCGGTGTGGCAACTTTTAGTTCTTTCTGGGAAACCTCGGTAGAGGAAGCTGATACGATGCTCAATACAAATCTTCGGGGAATGTGGTTGTGTACCAAAACCGTCCTTCCGGCAATGATTAAAAGCGGTAGCGGGATTATCGTTAATATTCACTCGGTTGCTGCTGTCAAAACATTTACTAATTGTTCAATCTATGCTGCAACCAAAGCCGGTGCTCTAGCTATGAGCCGTTCATTGCGCGAAGAAGTACGGGGATTTGGTATTAAGGTGATTGATATCCTTCCCGGTGCAACCGAAACTGATATTTGGGATGCCGAAAGCAGACGTGAATTAAGCCCTCGTATGATGCAACCATCGGATATTGCTACTATCATCTGGCAAGCTATTGACCTCAGCAGTGGTGCTGCGCTTCTCGAAGAAATAGTGATTCGTCCGCAATTAGGGGATTTGTAATCACTTTAACTTTAATCAACTGCGCCAACCAATTGACACTTAAAATACAAACGCTACTATTATCATCATTTCTTCGCTTGAAAATAATACTGCGCACCAATCGGCAGTCCTTTTAGTTTTTGTTCGAGTGGGAGAAGAAATTTCAAGAACTTTGGGAAAAACAATGTGAAGCGTCTTTCAATTCTTGAAAAACCTGACTCTTTGAGAATCTTACCTGTATAAGCAGGATAGAGAAGAACAGCATCCACATCAAACGGACAACGGTTAATCGTCCTTACGGTCAGTGGGTTGTGAGGATTATGCTCAAAAATGAAAAGCGATCCATTATCACTAATAATTTCTATCAGTTGCTTTAGAATCCCTACATGAAATTTATGTGGGATGTGATGAAAAACATTCGCTATGAAAATTACATCATATTTTACACTTTTGGGAATTTCTCCACCTTCTTCGAATGTATCAAATTCAACATCTTGTAAATGCGCATTATATTTTCTGGCAAGTTTTACCGACTCTACCGATACATCTATCCCCATTATCTTCGCATTTGGAAAATACGACCGTAAGAACGGTTCACTTTTGCCAATTCCGCAACCAAAATTCAGAATTTTAATTGGCAAATCAGCAACTCCTTCTTCTTTTAACCTTGCATGAATTTCCTTTACTTTGTATTCATCAAAATAGGCGGGGTCAAAGCCGGATGGCTTTACGTTGTCAGCATGCATTTGCTCATATTCAAGAGCGTAGCGGTCAAATTCGGTCATAGAGTTTGGACTGTATATTTATAATTTTTTTTCAATTTAATTACACACTATTTGGATAATTTAGTGTGCACCATTTCGAAATATGAATGAAAGAATTCCAACAAACAATAAAAAAGCACCGGCAATTACTGCAAGTATAGTTAATAAAATACTGACTTTCTTATGCTCACCTTGTACAGAAGCAATTGTATGCAATGGGAAGTTCACAAATTTAGCTGTAAATAAATCATACCCAACAATTCCGGTATAAACTGTGTCCTTAATCACTTTTCTTACATATTGCCCACCCTCTTTATCAAAAATTACCGTTTCACCATTTTTAAGAACCAACGAACTCACATGTGTATCATCAATTTTTGAAAAATCACTACTATCCATTTTAATGGGCCACATTAAAGTGCAACCGGTAAAAAGCACAGTGGACTGTATAACGATAAACAAACAAAAGAGGTGGCGTTTCATAGTGAAAAAGATTCTTTAGACATTCTATTCCTTCTTATGATACACATTCTCGATAATATACAATGGACGGTATTTGGTTTCATCATGCACCCTGCCCAAGTATTCACCTATCATCCCCAAAGCGATAAGTTGCACACCTCCCAATAGCAGTACAATAATCACAATTGATGACCAACCTGGGATTGTTGAATCGGTAAATACTTTGACATACATTATTTCGAGCGAATACAAAAACCCTATAAAGGCAGTTACCACTCCCAAATACGAAGCCAAACGAAGCGGAACAGCTGAAAACGAAGTGATGCCATCAAACGCAAACTTTATCATTTTCGACAAAGTATATTTCGTTTCTCCTGAAAAACGTTCGTGGCGTTCATACTCCAAACCTGTTTGCGGAAAACCGATCCAGCTTATCATCCCGCGGATAAAACGGTGACGTTCTTTCATCGAAGTAAGGACATTCACAACCCTGCGACTCATGATTCGGAAGTCGCCGGTATCAACAGGAATATTCACATTCGTAAGTTTTTTAAGAATTCTATAAAATAATTTGGCTGTAAAGAGCTTGAAAAATGTCTCACCATCACGTTTTTTGCGAACGGCATAGACTACATCAAACCCCTCAAGATGTTTTGCATACAAATCTGCAATTGTCTCAGGCGGGTCTTGCAAATCACCGTCTATAACTGCTACGGCATCGCCTTTGGCAATGTCAATCCCTGCTGTAATGGTAATCTGATGCCCATGATTGCGTGAAAGATTGATAAGTGAGTATCCTCGGTTATCCTCACAAATTCGCTTTAATATCTCGAACGTCCCGTCACTCGAACCGTCGTTTACGAATAACACTTCAATCTCATCATGCTTGATGCCGAACCGTTCAAGGAGAATCTTGCGCACGCCCTCCATTCTCTCAAAAAATTGACGGGCAATCCCCTCTTCATTATACATCGGCACAACTACAGATAATTTCATAGCGTTCAGGAAAGGCGAAATGTGTAAATAATAATTTAACAGTGTAAAAATGTTGATGCAAAAATAGGATTTTGTGACGGTTTAGAGGGCAAATTGCTCGAATGCTTCAAGAATTTTATTCGATGTAAGCTCGCGTAAAGTTTTTCCCTCTTCCGGTTGTACCACAATTGATTGTGAGCTTAGCGGATGAAATCTGTCGTAATTCCATTCAATTCGAGTATAAAGTCCGAGAGTCGGTACATCAAACGCAGAAGCGATGTGTACCACAGCCGTATCAGGTGAAATTACGACTTGCGCCCTCTTGATAAGCGAAACAGAATCCATAATATTCCGGGACGGATACAAATTAACATCTGTATTTCCTGACTGTATCTCCCTTGCTAACAGCGCATCCTTTGGAGAAAAGTTAAGAACAATTGGGTGAGTAATTGACTTGCACACTTCGCGCCATGTTTCTGAGGGTAAATATCGGCTTTCATCACCGGCTGAGATGTTAATAACGATAGGGTTGCCAATTTTCTCAAGAAATTGCTCAGCAAACTGTTCGGAGTCTTTTGAAGGGAAGAGTTCAGGACGGATATTTGCCGTTGAAATAATTCCGAGCGGAAGCAATGAAGCAAGATTGGTTTCAACTCTATGTAGTTTTGAATTATCTGCCTGATTAACAGGATGAGTAAAAGCTGTACTGCCTTCACCATTCCACCCTATTTTCATTTTTGCATTTGAAATTTTGGCTAAAAGTGTGCTTTCATTTGAGAAATGATCTTTGGGGTCAAGCCAAACATCATACTTCTCAGCTCTTAACGAAAAAATCAATTTTGGAGTTTTAAGCCCTTTTTTATGAATCCAAATTCTGCGAATATGTGGATTGCCTTCAATAATTTGATAATTCTGCTTGGAGCAAAGAAGGTCAATCTCCGCTTCGGGATACACACTGTGAATTTCCCTGAATAGTGGTGTTGTGAGTACCATATCCCCGTATCGTCCTATTTGCACAATAAGGATTTTCATGAGTGTTTTGGCAAGAGGTCAATCAGTTCATTGAGTGAAGTCAATACCTCAGCAGGTGTTATTACTGCGAGTGACTGCTCACGGGTAGAAAGAACACGGTGTGCAGAGCGATATGGTGTCCAGAGCATCAAATTATCTACAATCCCCGAATACATGACTGCACATGGAGTTTTCCACGCAGCAGCCAAATGAACTACAGAAGTATCGGGAGTAAGGATAACATCGGCGGATGAAAGCAGTGCTGCAAATTGGTCAAAATTGGAAACAAGGGGGGCACTGGTCATCTTAGTTGCAGCAGAAATTGCAATAAGTTCATGCTGAAACTCCTCATTTGCAAATCCTATTATTTCAATCTCTTCGGAATTAATCTGCTCAATCAACTTTATGAAATTCTCCCTTCCCCAGTATTTTTCCCACCCTGCTGCAATATTGATTCCTAATCGAATCTTAGTTTTTTGTCCGAGTGCTGTCTCTGCTGAATTACTATATTGTGCAGGGATTTGATATTCTAAATCCAATTCGGATGGTTTAGGATTAATCCCGAAAGCAGTGAGAAGTTTTGCCGTCCGTTCTACTACGTGGGTGATTGCTTTGTGGGGTATTGCGACAGAATTTGTATAAAACCCGCTCGGACTGTCCTCCAATCCCACTGAATATCTGCTGTTAGTAAGGCGGATAATTAATCGTGATGTTGTTGAAGGGTTATCGAGACAGTCCACAATTATATCATAGTTTTGGACGCGTATTGCATTAAGCAGTTTTATCGTTCCAAGTGTTTTTTTAGTGTATACCCATATAGTATTTACGTAATGCTGCACAGCCGAAGATGCTGCAACATTCTTACTACCCAAAACAATATCAATGCGTGCATCGGGAAAATGCTGACGTAACATTCTGATAGTCGGAGTTGTAATAATCACATCCCCGATTTTGTCCTGCCGTAGAAGTAATATTTTAGGATTAGTCGGCAAATCTGTGATTGAAGCTTGAGACAATCGTGAACGGTTTTTCTTACGTAGTGATTGGAGAACTAATCGTCGGAATATGAGTTCAAGTGATTTGAGCATAAAAGAGTAGTCGCGCACTAATATTCAATGGTTAAGCGGCAAAATTACGGAAATTCGCTTATATGATTTTGAACATCAATACATTTGATGCTCGCAATATGACGCATAAGTATTCCCCACAATTGACAAAATTCGTAAATTGCATCTAAATACGTTCACAAAAATGATAAGAAGCAATCAAATGGAAACAAAGAAACAGGTCATACTAAGCGGAATAACACCAAGTAATAAATTGATGATAGGACATTATATCGGAGCAATTCGGAACTGGGTTGCACTCCAGAATGAATATGAATGTTTCTTTATGGTTGCTGACCTTCATGCAATTACCGTGAAGCAAAACCCTGCCGAATTACGCCGTCATACTCTCGATATAGCAGCAGGTTATATTGCTTGCGGTATTGACCCTGAAAAATGTGTGTTATTCATACAGTCTCATGTTCCCGAACACACCCAATTGACATGGGCTTTAACGTGCCTTACAGGAATGGGAGAAGCAAGTAAGATGACACAATACAAAGATAAATCTCAAAAAAATTCTGAGAGTAACAATGTTGGAATATTCTCATATCCTATTCTCATGGCTGCCGATATTCTAGTGTATCAAGCAGATCTTGTACCAGTCGGCGATGATCAAAAGCAGCATTTGGAGCTTACCCGTAATCTCGCAGAACGGTTCAATTTCCATTATTCACCTACGTTTACCATACCTGAGCCGTTTATACCGCCAACAGGGGCACGCATTATGAGTTTGCAAGACCCAACGAAGAAGATGTCGAAATCCGACGAGAATGAACGGGCAACACTTTTCTTGGATGATTCGGATGATGCAATCCGCTCTAAGATAAAACGCGCTGTAACTGATTCCGGTACTGATATTCGTTTTGATGAGAAGAACCGTCCCGGGGTAGCAAATTTAATGACATTGTATCATACTGCCACAGGCAAGTCATTCGCAGAGATTGAGCAGGAATTTACCGGCTTGGGTTACGGGGAATTCAAAGAAGCTGTCGGTGAAGCAATGGTTGGAATGATGCGCCCGATACGGGAGCGGTTTCTGGAACTTCGCAGTAACCCAACAATGCTTCATGAGCTTTTAGCAAAAGGTGCTGAGACAGCACGAGCTAGAGCACGGAAGACTGTTAGGAAAGTATATAAGAAGATTGGGTTTGTTGAGATGTAGGTTTATCACCTCATCCTCTTCCAAGCATCAATCAACCCATTAGTAGAATCATCATGCGATGATATTTGCTCATCGGAGATTAGCTCAGGCAGTATCTTCTTAGCAAGCTGCTTACCGAGTTCCACACCCCACTGGTCGAATGAATTAATATCCCATAATATCCCCTGCGCAAATATTTTATGCTCATACATGGCTATCAAACTTCCTAACGAACGTGGGGTAAGCTCTTCGAGAAGAATGGTCGTACTTGGACGATTCCCTTCAAAAACTTTATGGGGTAGCAACTTGGCAATTGCTTCTTCGCTATGTCCGGCAGCTTCAAGTTCCGTTCGAGCTTCCTCTGCTGTTTTACCTCTCATAAGTGCCTCTGCTTGCGCAAAGAAATTCGCCATGAGCTTTTCTTGGTGATTGCCAAGATGATTGTGCGAACGGGCAGTGGCAATAAAATCACACGGGATAAGCCGCGTCCCTTGATGCAAGAGTTGAAAGAATGAGTGCTGGCTGTCCGTACCGGGTTGCCCCCAGATTACAGAAGCAGTATTCCACTCTACCCGCTCGCCGCCTCGCCGGACAAACTTACCGTTGCTTTCCATTTCGGCTTGTTGTAAATATGCCGGAAGCAAACGTAAGTATTCACTATAGGGCAAAATTGCATGAGATTCCGTACCGAAAAAATTGATATACCATATATCCAGCAGCGCAAGAACAACGGGGATATTCTTCCCTAATTCCGAATGCCGGAAATGAATATCCATCGCTTCTGCACCTTCGAGTAATTCTACAAAATTCTCGAACCCGATACTGAGAGCTATCGGCAATCCTATCGCTGACCACAACGAGAACCTACCCCCAACCCAATCCCAAAAGATAAACACATTATCAGGATTAATCCCAAACTCTGCTGTAGCAGGAAAATTAGTGGATACTGCAGCAAAATGATCTGCTACATCCCTTTCGGCTGCCCCACAGGAAAGAAACCATGAACGCGCAGAATGTGCATTCGTCATTGTTTCGTCGGTTGTGAATGTTTTGGAGGCAATTATAAATAATGTTCTTTCAGGGTGTAAGGTTCGGAGTGTTTCCGCAAGGTGTGTTGCATCAATATTCGATACAAAATGGACGTTCAAGTCTCTTTTGGAATACTGAGCTAGGGCGTGAGTAACCATTTTAGGTCCTAAATCAGACCCCCCGATTCCAATATTCACAATATCAGTGATATTCTCGCCGGTATATCCGCAATGCTCACCTGAACGCACTCGTTGAGTGAACAGCTTCATTTTGTCCAATACTGCATGAACTTCCGGCATTACATTAATTCCATTGACAACGACTGGTGTATGCGAGCGATTACGTAAGGCGGTATGAAGCACCGGACGGTCTTCGGTAGTATTGATTTTTTTTCCGGTGAACATTGATTCGATTGCATCATTCAAGCCGGATGACTCGGCAAATTCAACAAGCAATTTCATTGTCTCGTCGGTAATACGATGCTTGGAATAATCAACTAGAAGTGACTCAAAACAGAGTGAGAATTGATTAAAACGGTTGTTTTCCAAGCTGAACAGCTCACGGAGGTGAAGGTTTTTTACCGTGTTATAATGTGCTGATAGTGCATCAAATTGCGGGGACTTTATCATAATTTCCTGCCTGTAGTGTTTTTTGAGAAAGAAAGTAATGACGAATGGAGCACGAATACCGGTTTATTTTATTCTGAGGTGCTTTCCTTGTTCTCACGAGCAATCAACTCCATTACTTCCCGAATTTTTTGTTCATATAAATCAAGTTTTTCGGGAGTGCGCCGCGCAAGGATTTGATATGCTTTTATTGCTTCGCTATAAGCACCTTGTTTTTCATATATTCTTGCCATTGTTTCGGTCACCATTTCAGGAACTACCTGTAAAGCATTATTGCTACGTGCCATTTCTTGATGAGCTACAGGAATGCGTACTTTTTCCAGACGGGCTGCCAATTCTTCTAGCGGGGTTAATTTTTGAGGGATAGTTTCATCAGTTTTCGGAACTTGAATATCCGTTTTCATTGGAACATCTGACGGTTTAGGTTTCCGAAGGAACTTTGGAAACTGAGGTGGTTCTTCTAAAGAAGTGTTTGTGTTCGATTGAGAATGTCCATTTTCAATCTTGAGAGGTGCAAATTCCAATCCTGAAATTAAATTAACGTTAGTAGATTTGATAGAGCCGATAAAATAAGGTGGTGCCTTTACCGCTTCAATAATACGTAACGGACTGAACTGCCGTTGGTTTGAACTTTCTTTAGAAGTATCCTCTGAATGTAAAGTGCTACCCTCATGATCAACGTTTTCAAATTTGGGTTCGCCTGTATTCTGTTTTTCTTCTTGCTGCTTATTTTCAGGTTCTTGTTTACTTGATTCAGATACTGGTTCCGAACTATCAACTTCCTGCATTACGTTTTCAAATTCATTCCCTGAAATACATTGTACACCATCACTATCAAGTAGATTGCGTACAATTTCTACATTCTGTATCTGTTCATAATGTTCATGTTCCAATTCCGATTCTGAATTTTCAAACACTTTATCTTCAAGTTTAGACGGTAAAGTTTGAATGACAGGATTGAGCAACTTATCATAAACACGAAGAACTGTTCTGTGTAGTGGGAATACTTCCAATGCTTTCTCTAGAATCACAATTGCCCCTTCTTTATCATTTAGCGCTACATATGCTTCTGCTGCTACCAGATAGGCAGTCGGATAATCCGAGTAGTGCTGTATTCCGTTCAAACACAATTCAATTGCCTCACTAGGATTACCTGAGTGAGTCAATTGTTCTGCTTGAACTGCGAATAAAGGTGAAATTGAGGTCATTACAATAGTACACCGACTAAAATGATTGGGAATCGTCAAGAAAATTTATAATATGTAGGTTGCACTTACCGGCAGATGATTATCTAACCGATATTTTGAGAAATTTACGCTTACCTACCTTGAAAAGCCGCTCGGATGATAAATCAACAGTGAGGGCAACATCCGCTACCTTTTCACCGTCAATACTTACTCCACCACCTTGAATAAGACGTCGTGCTTCGTTTTTAGAAGGGGCAAGTGCGGCAGCTACCAAAACATCTACCACCATCATCGTTGATTGCTCAGATTCAATCGAAAGCTCTTCGATAACATCCGGTACATCTTTCTTCACAAAAATCTTTTCAAATTCATCAAATGCTGCCCGTGCTGCTTCTTCTCCGTGATAAAGCGATGCAATCCGCATTCCAAGTTCAACTTTCGCTGTACGCGGATGCAATTCACCGGAAGTAAGCCGCTCTTGAATTGATGTGGCTTCATGAGGGCTAACATTAGCTCCGTATAAGTACCAGCGAGCAATAAGTTCATCGGGAATGGACATGGTTTTTCCGAACATATCCTGCGGAGTATCCGTCAACCCGATATAATTTCCTAATGATTTGCTCATTTTCTCTACTCCGTCTGTACCTTCTAGAATCGGCATTATCACAATACATTGCGGCTCAAGATTGTATGCCCTTTGGATATCCCGTCCAACCATCAGATTAAACTTTTGGTCAGTCCCACCGAGTTCAACATCGGATTTGATTGCAACCGAATCCATTGCTTGGGCAAGCGGATAGAGAAGTTCATGGATACTGATTGGCTCACCTGATTTGAAGCGGTTACTGAAATCATCCCTCTCAAGCATTTGTGCAACTGTATAGTTTGCCGAAAGATGAATTACATCCGTAAAACTCATTTCAGACAGCCATTCAGAATTGAAACACATTTTGAGGTTATCCATCGAAAGAACTTTAGACGCTTGCTCAAAGTATGACTTACCATTCTCACGAGTCTCAGAAAGTGATAAAGCGGGTCTGGTCTTAGATTTACCGGTCGGGTCGCCAATCATCCCCGTAAAATCACCGACTATAAGTATTGCCTGATGTCCTAAGTCCTGAAACTGTCGCATCTTTCTAAGAACTACAGCATGACCGATATGTAAATCAGGACGACTGGGGTCACAGCCAAGTTTGACTGTTAGGGGTTTATTAGTTTTGACAGATCGTTCAATTTTACGGGCAAGCTCTTCTTGCGGCAGCACTTCTGCGGCTCCGGCAAGAATAATATCCATCTGTTCATTCAGAGATGCAAACATAATTTTCAATCTAAAAGATAATTTACATACAAATCAGCACTTATTTTGTGCGTTCAACTACGTAATCGGCAAAATTCATCAGTGAAGTTTTTGCAGGGGAATCGGGAAAATGCGCTATCTTCTCTTTTGCTTCACGGATAATTGAGTGTGCTTTTTCCTGTGCACGGCTAATTCCATGATTTCTTTCGACAAACCGTATAATCTCTTCAACATTTTTTGCCGAAAGATTCCCTGATTTTACAGATTTGATTATTGCCCGACCTTCACTTTTTTCTACATTTTCACAAGCATAAATCATTGGCAAGGTAATCTTTTTTTCTTTAATATCGTTACCAATCGGCTTCCCGATAATACTGCTGCGGCTGGTATAATCCAAAATATCATCTTGAATTTGGAAAGCAACCCCTACTAATTCACCATAATCACGAAGTGCTGCGCGGCTTTCTTGGTTATCTGTAGCACTGACAGCACCTATTTCACAGCAAGTTGAAATGAGAGACGCAGTTTTATCGGATATAATCCGAAAATAGGTTTCTTCATCAAGTGTCTTCTGGCGACTTTTTTGAATTTGGAGCAATTCCCCTTCGCTCATTCTTCTCACAGAAGTACTGGTAATTCGCAGATAATCAAATTCTTCATTCTCCACAGCAACAAGAAGTCCGCGAGACAACAGATAATCACCAACAAGCACAGCCACTTTATTTTTCCATATTGCATTGATTGAAGGAACACCTCGGCGTTTATCTGCTTCATCAACAACATCGTCATGTACTAGGGTTGCCGTATGAAGTAATTCGACTAAAGATGCAGCTATATATGTTCTTCGAGAGATTTCTCCACATAACGCAGCACTCAAAAAAACCAGTGTAGGTCGTACCCTTTTACCGCGCTGCTTGAGAATATATCGCACAACAATATCAAGAAGTGCCGCTTTAGAGCGGATAAGCCCTTTGAAAAAATCATTAAATTCTTCTAAATGAGATGAAATCGGCGCACTAATTTCTGATATTGATAATGGCATGAAAAGCTTATGTAATAGATAAAATAATTGTTTACGATTGTTATATACTTGAACTCTTCATCCCAATTGTACAGTCTGTCAGGACGTCGTTTCTTTTTTTAGCGGACAACCTTGAAACTATTATACTGATTTCGTAGAGTATCACCATCGGTACTGCAAAAATAAGTTGATTAATCGGATCCGGGCTCGGAGTAAGTACAGCTGCTATAATCAAAATAATAATATAGGCATGACGGCGATACTTACGCATAAATTCAGGAGTGAGGATTCCTACCCTCGAAAGTACATAAGAAATCATTGGAAGCTCAAAAACAAGTCCGGCAGCTAGAATTGTCGTCGTTATGAAACCGAAATACTCAGTTACATCAATGATGTTTTTAATTTTTGAAGTTCCGAAACTTACAGTAAAATTCATCATACCGGGAATCATGCCAAAATATGCAAAGGCAACTCCGGCGAGAAAACAAAACGTTGTAAAAAAAGTTATCCTTCCCGCCCAATTCCGTTCATGTCCATACAATCCGGGAGCAACAAATTTCCATATTTGATAGAGTGTCCACGGGATGGACAGGATAATGCCTACAACCAAAATCACCTTGAAGTATAAAAACGGCTGTCCGAACGGGCGCAAATTTTGTAATTCGAGTCCAGCTTTTGTAGCCGGGCGTAAGAGCACAAGCTCCATAATTTGGTTAATGAAAAAACCGGCGATTATACATCCCAATACAATACCAATCACAGAAAATACAATTCGGTTGCGAAGGTCTTCGAGATGATCGAAAAAGCTCATTTCATTTTCTTCTTTTTCACCTGTTTCGGCTTCTTGCTTTGCCATAGAGTAAGGGGTTGATAAGGAGGACTGTGCGAATCGTTCAAATATTCAAGTACGAAAATAACTCTCCGCAATTGATTGTGGAAAGAACTCTCAATATAAATCCAAAAAAGTTTGAGATTTTCTTATGCCAATCCATGCATGAAAGCAAGTCAACAACCGCATTAACCCCATACTAATTATGCCCTTAACGCAGAATGATATGCTTTGAAATGAACTTGATACTGAGCAAATTTTTCGGATTCAATTTTATCAATCTTCTGCAAGTACATTATATACTTGGGTGGAAGATTTGTTGGATATATCCAAGAAATTTATTTTCATTTTTAAAAATTTTCTTCTTGTCTTTTGTGAAAATCTTACGGATTTTTGCACTCCGAAAAAATCAACACATCGTTGAATCGGTATTGCAGCATATTTGATGAAAATATTCTTTATTTCTATAAAGAAAAAACAAGCACTTTGAAGTAAGCAGTCAAAGTGCACTCTCGGAGAATAGTATGTTGTAAGATATTGTTAGTCAATATCTTACATAATAATTCTTCGTCTTCACGCATCGCTTGCGGCATTGGAAACAGTTCCCCCCGATTGTTTCTCAAATCAAAAGCAAGCACAAGCAGTAGTACAGTTAAATAAACCGCTAAAGCGGCTTCCTCTAAAAAGGCACCCCGAATCTTAATCCGTTCGCAGGGCGAGGCGAAGCGTCTCTAACAGCATCTCAAAAGGATGCAATATGAGTGGCTCTTCGTTTCGCTCTCCTGAAGAATCTTCTGCGGAAAGTTGAGGGTAATATTCCTGTCTTTAAAGCCGAATTAAAAAGTTTTTTTCAGTTTGTATATTGCTTCGGTACTTTATCTCATTGAATGGGGCATCAATAACTCTCTTTCTAACGGAGGCAGCATTGTCTAAAAAGCTACCAACTCTCGATTTATTCGCTCAAACATTACGAGCAAAACCGACAATATCACGTAAAATCGCTCAAGTGCCAAACGCACAGGACATATCTTTAGCAGCAGATCCTCAAGCAGTTGTACTTTGGGATAAGTGCCTTGAAATTATAAAAGATAATGTTGCCCAACAGGTTTTCAAAACTTGGTTCGAACCGATTTCAGCATTACGTTGGTATGAAGATCAGCTTACCATTCAAGTTCCCAGTCAATTTTTCTATGAATGGATAGAAGTTCATTATTATGCGCTTTTGCAAAAGACAATTTATCAAGTACTCGGTTCAAAATCACGATTACAATACCAAGTTTTAGTTAATAAAAGTGGCGAAACACTGGAACAGCGCGCAATCAAACTTCCGGCGTTTCGCAATGCACCGACAACAGCATCAGCAAGCAACCAGCAGAACACACTTCCGTTCGCCTCGACTGCCCCCGCGCAACAGCAGTTTCCTAATTATCTGAATTCCCGATATACTTTTGAGAATTTTATACGTGGTGAAAATAATCAACTTGCTTCATCAGCCGCAATGGCAGTTTCAGAAGCACCCGGTAAAACACGATTCAATCCCCTGTTTATTTATGGCGGTACTGGTCTCGGCAAAACACACCTTGTCCAGGCAATCGGAAATCATATTACTCAAAATAATCCTTCGTCACGAGTACTCTATACCAACAGTGAACGCTTTACAATCGAATATGTGAATGCTATTCAGAACAACAGGGTCAATGAATTCACAAATTTCTACAGGACTATTGATGTCTTGATTATAGATGACATTCAGTTTCTTAGCGGAAAGGAAAAAACACAAGATAATTTTTTCCATACCTTTAATGCGCTCTATCAAGCAGGAAAGCAGTTAATCCTTACAAGTGACAAGCCGCCCAAAGAGCTTACCGATGTGGATGATAGGTTGATTTCCCGTTTTCAGTGGGGACTGACGGTAGATGTTCAATTGCCTGATTATGAAACTCGAATGGCAATTCTCCAACGTAAAAGTATGGACGAAGGATTTGAGATTCCTTCCGATATTATTGAATATATAGCCCGTCATGTTTTCTCAAGCGTTCGTGAACTCGAAGGAAGTTTAATTAGTTTGATAGCAAAGGTATCGCTTGATAGACGAGAACTTTCGATTGACCTAGCAAAAGAAGTTGTTCGCGGTGTGTCGTTACCGCCCAACAAGAATGTTACCATTCAAGATATTATCAAAGAAGTCTCTAAGTATTACGACATTTCATCCGAACTTTTGTCGGGAAAGACCCGTAAGCACGAGGTAGTTCTAGCCCGTCAGGTAGCTATGTACTTTGCTAAACGCTTTACTCCCCTTTCACTCAAAAACATAGGTTCGCATTTTGGAGGACGAGACCATACAACTGTATTACACTCATGTCAGATGATTGAGAATTATCTTGGTAATGACAAATCGGTTGTCGTAGCGGTAGATACGTTGAAGAGGATGTTTGGTAGAGATTAAGCATAACTATTATGATGAAACAATACAGCCCGTGATGTTTGTCACGGGCTTTGTTTTTTTTAATACCGGTATTTATTCTAACCATTTAAACAGGTATCGTTCATCATATTCAATTTCAAATTTTCTTAGAAGGTTAAGGTACTCATCTTTAAATGATTTCGTTTTATGATGTTCTTCTTGATTCAAGATATAGTCATATACATTCTGAATGTGAGAATGTGAATACGAAAATGCACCGAAACCTTCTTGCCACGAAAATTTTCCTCTAACAAAATTATTGTCATTAACAAAATTTGAAGAGTTGTTTTTAATATCTCGAACTAAATCTGAGATTGCTAATGATGGTTTTAATCCGATAAAGGCATGAATATGGTCTGGCATACCATTAACAATAATTGACTTCTGCCCCTTGCCTTTGGTGATTCCTGCTATATATTTATGTAAGTCAGCTTTCCATAATTTTCCAATGAGATTACCCCTGCCTTTTACTGCGAAGACAACTTGAATATAGAGTTGTGAAAATGTTCCAGGCATATGTAATTTGTATTGAGCAATAAGGAATGTTGGAAAGCCCAAAGGGCTGAAATGATTATAGAAACTAGATAACAGCAAAGACCCTTAAACCCTGAAAGGGTGAAACAACAATATCATCCCTTCAGGATTTATTTATTTATTCTATAGTACTCAATACTATAATCATTTCAGCCCTTTGGGCTTTGTTTGAATTTAGTCATTTCGAATTTGCTTGTAGCATTTAAAAACAATGTAGTATTTGCAATAAAATTACATATAAATATTACTCATAACAAATAAAACTTGATAGATATTCAATCCTTCATTAATGACACGTTCCAAATGCACCCAACTCACGCTTTCTCCCCTACCAATCAGTTAAAAATGAATACTGAAACCTAAAATTATCGTAAATTGCAGTCTATGGAGATGCCGACTCGCTTATACTTGACTCTAATATCAATTGCCCTGCTATGCACGTCGAATCTATCTGCTCAAGTACGCGTCAGGAATATTTATCTTGATAAAAAAGATGTATTCGACACAGCAAAAACAGATTTAGTATGGGTTAAATCATTGGCAAACAGCTTGCATACCATTACAAAGGATTACGTTATTGAAGACGAACTTTTGTTTGTGGAAGGTGAAGAACTGTATGATGATGATGTAGAAGAAACAGAACGGAATTTACGTTCATTAGGGATTTTTTCATCAGTAAAAATAACAGTTGATACTGTAACACCGACTGAAGCCGATATTACTATAGTAACTCAAGATCAATGGACAACTCTTCCGGGTATTATCTTCTCGACCGGAGGCGGCATTCAAAATTATGGTGCTCAATTCAAGGAATTAAATGTTGTCGGTTTGGGCTCGTCAATCTATTTACAGGGTCTGTACAGAACTGAAAATTCAATCGGTTGGCAAGGATGGGGAGAATATTTGCACAGGAAGTTTCTGCGTACTCCTATGTCGCTTAATGTAAGTATAATTGCCAATCAATATCGTACTGATCAGTTTGCAATGCTTGCAAAGCATTTTCTCACACTCTCTACACCCAATGCTTATGGTGCAGCTGTCACCAATTCTTATGGTAAAGTGTTTGTATATTCTGGTAATACAGTATTACAACCTGAATTTCATTTGCGCTCTGCCGAAGGATGGTTTTCCTTCGGGTTACGGAACAAAGACCGACTCTTTGCAAGTATCTATGCTAGTGGTGAAGACGTGATGAGAGCATCACCAAATTACCGTCAAGCATTTGACAACAGCGGAAAGATACTGATAGGATTTTCGTCGCTTACTCAAGACTTTACAGAAGTTAGCAACCTCAATTCATATTACACCGAAGATATGCCTATAGGCGCTTATGGAGGTGTTGTTTTAGGCAAAACTTTCCCGTTAAAATCTTCTACACCCGAAATGACAGTAGACGATGGGTTGTTTTACGCCGGTGGGCAAATTGAACAATCTGCAAAACTTGGTAATTTATATTTATTCGGTCAAGTTACCGGGGGCAGCGGTTTTGCCAGAAGTGAAGCAAAATATACATATCAAGAATTTTTAGGAATTTCACATTACCGACTTGGAGAATTAACAGTACTCACTGCACAATTACGTCAACAAACTACTTGGAATTGGAGTGCGTACCGTCAGTTAATTTTAGATACGGATGCAGGACTGAGGGGGTATGCAGCCAATCAATTAACCGGAGCTAACAGAATAATAGGAAATGTTGAAGCGCGGTTTTTCAGCAACTGGGAATTCTTAACATTTCGCTTTTCAGGTGTTGGGTTCTATGATGTAGGGAGTGTGTGGCAAGCCGGTGAAAAGCTATCAGCTATACAATTCCATCATGCTTTAGGGGTAGGGTTTCGACTTCACAACACAAATATCGGCGGGTCGGAAGGAACTCTGCGATTTGATTTTGCATATAATGCCGATACAAGAAAAATTGGAATTGTTTTTAGAGTGTCCCAAATGTTCTCTGCATTTGCTAAGCATGGGTTTAAATTACCGGCAATATTCGGACTCGGTGTGGATTCAGAATAAGGAGTATATATATGTGTATCACTATTTGGTGTATTCTATGAGTAAAACTGTACGTTTAATTGGCTTCCCTATGGATTTGGGTGCCGGTCGTCGAGGTGTTGATATGGGACCATCGGCGCTACGAATAGCAGATATAGGTCTCAAATTGAAAGCATTGGGTTATGAAGTTTATGATGAAGGTGATATTCCAATCAGAACACAAGAAGTACAGACAATCGAAGACCATAGCTTGAAATATTTACCTGAAATTGCGCGCGCTTGTCAACTTTTATCGGATAAAGTCGAAACTGTTTTAGACAACGGTGATTTCCCATTGATTTTGGGAGGTGATCATTCCATGAGTATTGGGTCAATTGCCGGAATTTCAGCACATTGCAAAAAAGAAGGGAAACGACTCGGAGTTCTATGGATTGATGCCCATTCGGATATTAATACTTCTACTACTTCGCCTACAGGAAATATACACGGAATGCCTGTTGCCGTATCACTCGGATTAGGCGCAAAAGAACTGACATCTATCGGTGGATATTTTGTGAAACTACTGCCTGAAAATATAGTATACATAGGTCTTCGTTCCGTTGACGACGGTGAAAAGGAATTAATCAAACAGTTTGGTATTACCGCATATACTATGTTTGATATAGACAAATACGGAATTTTTAAAATTGTTCAGGATACATTAAATAAAATGAGAGAATGTGTGGATCATTTACACATTAGCTTCGACCTTGACAGTGTAGACCCATCAGTAGCCAAAGGTGTAGGAACTCCTGTTCAGGGTGGATTATCATACAGGGAAACACATCTACTCATGGAAATGATTGCAGAAAGCGGGCTGATTTCGTCATTTGAAATTGCTGAGGTAAATCCAATCTTGGATGATATGAATACTAGTGCTGTATTTGCTGCCGGAGCAGTTGCTTCATGTATGGGCAAACGTATTTTATAATGTTTTTAAGGGGTCTCTGTTCATAGTTTGAAACCCTATTTAAAAAGAACACTCATTAGGTATACATACTTATTCAATGAGATTATTCATGATGCAATTTTTGTGCAGATTTGTACTGTTTACGATGATCATAATAATTACTGATTATTCAGTTAGCTATTGCATGGCAGATACTGTACGCACACTGATCCCGCAAAAAATGAATAAAACTATTTCTGCATATATCGGTGCAAAATTCAATCTTGGCAATTCAGAATTTTATACTGAGTATGCTAAAGCTTTTCATACAAATAACAATTTCATGATTCAGCCCGTTGTAGGAGGGTCACTGAGAGCGGAACCAATCACCGGTTTTCGTTTTGGAGTTTCGGGAGAGTATTTCAAGAGTCATTTTTCAGATAATTTTACTCAGCCGGCATTTTCGCCGATTGATTCTACAGCAGTCGGATTCAGAAGTGCATCCGAGTACATTGATTTCAGTGCAGTTCCAATATTACTGACAGTAGATGTAATTCCATCTGCCAATCAGTTCAGAACCTATACAGGAGTGGGTATAGGACTGTGTTTCGGACATATTCGATGGGATGAAAAAATCAATAGTTCAGTCAAAAATGATCTACGAGTAGGTGGAGTAGTTTTCGATGACAATTTGATTTCTCCTGCTGCCTGTTTATATGCCGGAATTGAATTGGGCTTTGATAAGAAGTCGAAAGATGATAATTTCGTATCATTGACAATTGAAGCACGCTATACTTATGTAGGAATGTCTGCTCCTATGTTCAAGGCAATTTCGTCCCAATTCTTCCGTCCACCTGATTCGTGGAAAGAGAATTATTTGATTGGAGCAAGCTCGTTTTCTCTGCAAGTCGGCTTGTCGTTTCAATCCCCTAATATTTGACACTAAGACAAGGTTCAGTTTTTATTGGTTATTATATATTTTACGGAAAGGAAAAAACGATGATAGTAAACGTATCTGCCCGCCATTTTAAGCTATGGCCTGAACTGCATGATGCAGTTATTGACGCTGCAAATAAATTCCCAAAATTTTATGAAGGAATTACCCGTACAGAAATAGTTTTATCTGAAGAATATGGGAAATCGGTAGAGTTTACTATTTATGTAGAGGGTCATGTTCTCCACGGTGAAGATTCTGCTGTTGATTTTGACAAAAGCATCCACAATGCTTCCGATAAAATAGTTGCACAACTTCGTAAATTAAAAGAAAAACAAAAAAATCATCACGCAACTGACATTTCTGAATTTCTTTAACAGATTGATATGTCGCAATTTGATCGCATCAAAACTATAACAAAGAATAACATCTCAGTAAAGCAATTGCTTTCATCACCTGTGCAACTTACAACGGTTGTAGGCGGTGCAGGACTTGAGAATGTAATAACGGACAAAAATCTGCATCGCCCGCAACTTGCACTTGCGGGCTTTGTAGAATTATTTACGTTTCATAGAGTTCAAGTATTTGGCAATACAGAAATCTATTATTTGAAAAGTTTGTCGCCTACAGAGCGTATTAAAGCATTTGAAACAATTGCTGGTTTTGCAATTCCATGCATTATCCTCACAAACAATCACTCTCTCGACCAAGAACTCCTGGATATTCTTGCTTCAAGAAATATCGCAGTATTCTCAACTCCGTTTGAATCAACCAAAACTATTTATCTCCTATCAGATTTTCTGGATGATCAATTTGCCGTTCAAATTGCGTTGCACGGATCATTTGTTGATGTTTATGGTGTAGGGGTGCTTCTCACAGGGCGGAGCGGAATCGGAAAAAGTGAGATTGCTCTTGATTTAATTGAACGAGGGCACCGTTTGGTTGCTGATGATTTGGTTATGTTTACAAAAAAACGTGAAAGTGTTTTAATGGGGACGGGAACAAATCTTTCGCAGCACTTCATGGAAATTAGAGGATTGGGTATAATTGACGTAGAAAAAATGTTTGGAATCCGTGCCATTCGTTTCCAAAAACGACTTGAAATTGTTGTAGAACTTGAAGAATGGAACCGTGAAAATGAATATACACGAACAGGTCTCGAAGAAGCTCCGCTTGCTCTTATCGGTGTAGATGTAGCTTCTGTTAAACTACCACTTTTCCCCGGTAAAAATGTTACGGTAATTACAGAGGTTATTGCACTTAATTACCTGCTGAGAACATATGGGTACAATGCTGCAAAAGTATTCGCCGATCGCCTTCAGGATCAAATTAATTTGAGACAACAGAATAAATCTACCTCTCAGGATCAACGGTTGGTATCGTATTTTCAGAGCGATGATGAGTAAAAAACTTGAAAACACTCCATAGATATACAAAGAAACACATCATTATAAAACTATTTACGATAGTAAGTACACTATTATGAAAATTACTGATATACTTAAAAAATCAACAATTTTGGTACATGAGCACGTTGCTGGAAAAAATGCAGCACTCGAACTTATGATTGATACGCTTACCAAGAGCGGGCAAATTTCGGACACAGCCGAGGTCAGCCGTGTGGTTTGGGAACGTGAAAGAATAATGTCCACAGGTATCGGTAAGGGGTTTGCGCTTCCGCATGGCAAGACAAATTCGGTCGCAGATACCGTAGGGTGCTTCCTTACCCTTTCAGATGCCATTGATTTTGATGCTTTGGATAATATGCCCGTTAATACTATTTTTATGCTTATAGGTCGTGAAAATACTGTTGGAACTCACCTTCGCCTGCTCAGTAGAATTTCCCGATTAATGAATAATGACAGTTTTCGAACAGAAGTGACGAATGCTGAAACAAGTGATGAAGTATTTTCACTTTTTGAACGCGAAGAAGCTAATATCCCTTAATTTTTCTATTCTTATATCAACAGCTAGTCTATGAAACAATATCTATTGGGGGTATTATTCTGTGCCCTGGTATCAATCGAAGTTACCTATGCTCAGCAATCAGCCCCTGCAACTGACAGTACGAAATATCAACTTGTCAAAATTCTAGATGATAATTCTCATCAGCTCGTCCGCAATTATGATGCACAGCTTCGCAAACTTGTCAAGCAATTCGATGAGAATGCACATATTATGCTCGATAACCATAAAGATCAAATAAAAACCCTTCAAGATTTTCTAGTTCAAATCAGCAAACAGATTGAAGAACAAAAGAAACAACTCGATGACCAAACCAAAGCACTCTACAAATCCTTCGACGAACAAGTGAAATCACTTAACAAGCAGATCGAAGATCAAACAGCGCGACTCTCAAAACAGCTTGGTGAACAAAGTACACCGTCAGCAAAACAAGCCCCTGAACCTAAAAAAAAGTAAGATTATTATAGCAATACAATTGTATGAATTCAAAAAAAATCGCAAAACAACCCACAAAAATCCCTCCAATCAAACAAAGTAAATTACTGACTAATTCTCAGCGGATTGACATGTTCCGCTATATGCTCCAAGCTCGCGAATTTGACCTTGCTATGCAACGTCTAAATCGTCAGGGTCGAGCATTCGGTGGTGTGTATTCACAGACAGGTAATGAAGCATCGTCTGTTGGGTCTGCTTATGCATTGGGTAATAAGGATATTCTTTTTCCGATGCACCGCAATATAGGCGGACACTTTGTTTTCGGTCAAGATTTGAACACATTGATGCTTGCTTTCCTTGCCCGTGAGGGTAGCCCTATGCGAGGAACAGACGGTACGGGACACTACGCTGATGTTGATAAGAGAATTTACGGAAACATATCACATCTTGGTGCAATGATTCCCGTCGCAGCCGGATTTGTTCTAGCGTCTAAAATGCGAGGTGAATCAGTTGTTTCTATGACGTATATCGGAGATGGCGGCTCACAAACAGGTGAATTTCACGAAGGTGTAAATTTTGCTTCAGTGCAAAAACTTCCACTGATACTCATTATTGAGAATAATCAATATGCGTATTCCTCTCCAAACTCCGTTGAATTTGCTTGCGAGAAGCTTTCCGACCGAGCATTGGGATATGGATGTTTCGGCGAAACAATTGACGGTACTGATGTGGAACTTGTTTACGAAATATGTTTCAAAGCTGCTGAACGTGCCAGAAGAGGTGAAGGTCCGTCAATCATTGAAACTAATACAATGCGTATGCGCGGTCATGCTGAACATGACGATTTTAGTTATGTTCCTCGCGAACAGCTGGAATATTGGCAACATCGTGATCCGATTGAACGTTATCAATCATTTATAATTTCCAAAAAAATCCTCTTGGTTGATGATATTACGACATTGCGTACAAAAATCATCGAGGAAATTCGTGCTGCTATAGATTATGCAGTAGAACTTCCCTTTCCTTCTGCCGAAGAGGGATTCAAAAATATTTTTGTTGATTAATTTCAGATATTAAATTCTACCCGACCATACTTTATGCCTCAATTAACATATCTAGAAGCAATTGCCGATGCCTTACGTACCGAGATGCGACGTGACGAACGTGTTTTTTTATTAGGTGAAGACATTGCGACCTATGGTGGTGCATTCAAGCTCACTAAAAATTTTCATGAAGAGTTTGGTCGTCAACGAGTTTTGGATTGCCCTATTTCTGAATCTGCAATTGTAGGTGCTGCAATAGGAGCTGCACTAAACGGTATGCGACCGGTAGCTGAAATGCAATTCATGGATTTTGTTACTTGCGGGTTCAATCAAATTGTTAATGTGGCAGCAACCACAGCATACCGTTGGGGAATAGGCGTTCCAATGGTAGTACGTGGACCATCGGGAGGCGGTGTCGGAGCAAATCCCTTTCACTCTAGGAACTCTGAGGCATGGTTTGCCCATGCCAGCGGTGTAAAAGTGGTCTGCCCTGCCTTCCCTGCCGATGCTAAAGGATTAATGACAGCTTCAATCAGAGATAATAACCCGGTTGTATTCTACGAACACAAAGGACTTTACCGTAAGATTAAAGAGGAAGTCCCCGAAGGTGAATATATTATTCCTCTCGGCAAAGCAAATGTTCTCCGAAATGGAACAAACGCAACTATAGTTGCGTATGGCAGTGCCGTTCATTTTGCACTTGCAGCAGCCGAAGAATTATCGAAAGAAGGTGCATCGGTAGAAGTAGTGGATATACGCACCCTTGTACCATTCGATCAAGAAACTGTGCTTGCTTCAGCAAAAAAAACTAGTCGCGTATTGATTGTTCATGAAGCAAGTCTTACAGCCGGTTTTGGAGGAGAAATTGCAGCGAGAATCGCTGAACACGCTTTTGAATATCTCGATGCACCAATTATGCGAATTGCAGCTTATGATGCCCCAACACCCTTTGCACCTACTCTCGAAAAAGCTGTATTACCAAATTCTGAAAAAGTAGTGACAGCAATGAGAAAATTATTGGAATACTAGAGTTATCTATCTGTTATTTATCAAAAAGCTCTACTATTTCGTAGGGCTTTTTCTTTACAAAACGATTTATTTATCCTATGAATTATACGATTATAGGCGCAGGTAAGAGCGGTCTCGCAGCAGCAATTCTTGCTCAAGAAAATGGTGACAAGGTTTTCATTACAGAATCAAAGCCCGATTCAGCATATTTGGAATCGGTAGGGCAACTTGAAAGATATGAGATTGAACATGAATTTGGTGGACATACATCACGTGCCCTTGCTCATGCAAAGTGCGTCATTGTTTCACCGGGAGTCCCTCCTCATGCACCTATTATTAAAGAAGCTGAAGAACGTGGTATTGAAATCATAAGTGAGCTTGAATTTGCATGGCGACAAATCACAAACCCTATTATCTCCATAACCGGTACTAACGGCAAAACAACCACAACCGCACTCACTACATTTATTCTTCAACAGGCAGGAAAATCGGCAATTGCTGCCGGTAATATTGGCACTCCCCTCTCATCGCTTGTAAAAACTCTTAATAAAGATACTATAGTAGTTCTGGAATCAAGCAGTTATCAGTTGGATAGAACAATAGATTTTCGACCGGATGTAGGTATAATCCTTAATATCACTCCCGACCATTTGGGATATCACGGCAGTTTTGAAAACTATAAGAAAGCTAAGTGGAAAACTTCTCTACGTCAAACTGATAAAGATTTGTTAATTTTGAATGCCGACGACAAAGAAGCAGCAGCAGCTTCGGAGTTTACGCGTGCACAAATCTCGCCGATCAGTATCAATCCCTTGCAGCAGGGAGCTTGGTGCGCTGACGGGAGATTCATAATTCGTATATCTTCACAGCATAACGAGGAGGAAATTATGCTATTTGATGACATACGGTTGCCCGGAGTTCATAACAGATACAACTCTATGGCAGCCGTCCTAGCCGCTCGTGCATTCGAAGTGCGAAATGAAAATATCCGTGATTCATTAATACAATTTTCCGGTGTGGAACATCGGTTGGAGTTTGTGCGTGAATTTAATGGTGTGGACTATATCAACGATTCAAAAGCAACGAATATCAATGCCGCTTGGTATGCGCTTTCCAGCTACAAAAAGCCGATTGTATGGATTGCCGGAGGGCGCGGAGATGCAAACGATTATAACCAGTTAGATGAACTCGTCCATAAAAATGTGAGCTCAATCATTGCTATCGGTGAGGACGCAAATACTATTTTCGATCATTATTGCCTTACGAACCGATGTATCAGAGCCGCCTCTCTTGAAGAAGCAGTACTAATTTCGGCAGAAATCGCAACTCCTGAGAATGTAGTGTTATTCTCCCCTGCGTGTAAATCTTTTGATATGTTTGATAATTATGAGCATCGAGGACAGTGTTTTAAAAATGCTGTTCTTAGTTTGTAATTTTTATAATTCAATCAATCTTTGATACGTATCGAGCATAATATTTGCCGATGATTTCCATGTATAATTTTCTAATGTATACGCACGAGCAGCCAAACCTGAAATTCGTGCTTCATTTGGATTTTCTAATAAATAGATTACTTGTTTTGCAAAGTCTTCGGCACTTTCAGCAGTGTATAACCCCTCAGTTTCTCCGGCTACTATCCCCTCTCTTGCTATTGGAGTTGCTACTACCGGCAATCCCATAGCCATTGCTTCCAGTATTTTTATCCTCACTCCGCTTCCTACAAACAAAGGAGCAATATAGACTCCTGCGCTGTTCATATATGGCTGAACTCTACCTACATATCCGAGTACATCAACTCCGAGCGATAACCATTCCTGAAAGAACTGTGGTGGTTTTTTTCCAATGAGTGTTAGATGCGCCTCAGGGACTGCTGCTTTGACAAGCGGAAGTACCTTTTCTACAAACCACCGAACACCCTCCACATTATGAACCCAATTATACGTAGTGGCAATAATTATTTCTTTATCGTTGCGGATTATACTTTCATCTGTTTTCCAATCATCAGGAGTAATTCCGTGAGGTGCAATCACAACATTAGTCGATGGTGATAGATGTAGAGCTTCGTCCTTATCTTTTTCACTGACAGCAAAGCAAACATCCATTTGTGGATAATATTTCATTTCAGCTTCACGAAGAAGTCGGGCTTGTCGGGCTACAAACCACTGCTTCGTGCTATTGTTTGGTAAATTTTCTGCATATCGTTTCCATATTATCCACTCTACATTATGTAGGCGTAAACCGATAGGAAGATGCTGTCTGGTATTTTCTGCGAGTTTTTGGGCAAATTGAGCAGCTATAGCCATACATGAGTGATCTGCATGAATTATATCAAATTTTTCTCGTTTCATCAACTCAGTTATATCTTTGAGTATCTGCGAACCGATATGTTTTTGCATATATATAGAAATCGGGAGCAGTGCTGCAGCGGCAATACGCAGAGGAGTATTTTCTGTTGAATGATTGCATAGCACAATCTTAGCATGTCGTTGTGCATCATGAAGTTCGGTTGGAATAGGAGGTTTGTTTTCTAAGCAGAAAAGCGTAACTTCATGTCCTGCTTTTGCAAATTCTTTGGTGATATTGGCGATTGCAATACGCCCACCGTCATCAGCTGGAAATGGAAATTGCGGGGACAATTGTAGAATTTTCATGAATACTTTGATAAATTTTTTAGTATTTTTTACAATTGAATTTAACGACTTGTTTTTCATTTCAATGTTCAATTGTACTCCATAATTTACGCAAAATTTCAGCATTTGTAATCATTCGCTTTGGGCGTATGAATCGGCTTTTGGGAGTATAATTGTATAATATTTCAAATTCTTGAAATGTCATTACAACATATTTCACGTATAAATGATAAGACTAAAATAACCGAACCATTAAATTCAGTAAATTATTTGTTTGAAAAAATTGGCAAGTACTGGATGCTTCGACTACGCTCAGCATGACAAACGAGCTCAAGTCACACTGAGTTCCTGATAGTCGCCGAGCCGCCTACAAAATAATGCA